>CAMKTM010000194.1 GCA_946415695.1 uncultured Prevotellaceae bacterium
AGGTCGAACTCGGAGATGAGCACTTTCTGCTTCTCGCCCATGACGAGGATGGGCAGCTCGCTCATCTTGTCGTCGGCCTTCCATTCGTTGCTTGCCACTACGGAATAGTTCTCTTCGCAGCTTGTCTTGAAGCCGCCGGGCTGCTGCAGGACGAGCTTTGCCGGAGCTGCAAGCTGCCAGTTGCCGTCCTCGCTCATCACCTCGATGTCGCCCTTTAGGGCAGTGATGAAGCGGTAGGCCACGCCGTCGTCATAGACGCGCCACTCCACCTTGTAGTCTCCGCCGAAGGTGAGGGTGAGCAGGGTGTAGCTGTTCTCCACCTTGCTGAACTTGAGCGGATGGATGGGCGTGACGGTTTCGCTGACGGTCTGTGTCTTTTTGCCTTTGAGGACGGGCTTTTCGCCGAGCGTGCGGTCGCGGAGTGTCATGCCGATGTGGCACTTCTGGAACAAAGTCTCGCCATGACTTTCCACGTCATAGTAGATGCGGTCTGAGACGGTAATGGTTACTTTCGTCTGTCCGTCTGGGCTTGTGGCGCTGACTTGCTTTTGCGCTTGGAGGTTGATGCCAAAGAGGATTAGCGCTGCAAGGGAAAGGAACTTTTTCATGGGGTATGAAATTTAAGTTGAACGATACATTATAAATTAGGGGTAAATCCAAAGGGGTTTCTGAACGAGGCGTGCCTCGATGTCCATAAGAGCACGCTCTTATTGCCATCGAGGCACGCTTTTATTGCCATCGAGGCACGCTATTATTTTAACATTTCGTGCCGTTCTGGGAATCAAGGTCTTTTTTATTTGGTTTTTCCCTTATCGATTTCCAGAAGTTCGACGGTGAAGATGAGGCAGGAGAAAGGCGGAATTTTTGCTTGCTCGCGGTCTTTGTATGCCAACTCCTGCGGCACGTAGAGCATCCACTTGCTGCCGACGGGCATCATGCAAAGTGCTTCGGTCCATCCTGCGATGACCCCGGAGACGGGGAAGGTGACGGGCTTGCCACGCTTGTATGAGCTGTCGAACTCGGTGCCGTCGATGAGGTGGCCTTCATAGTTCACTTTCACCTTGCTTTCCTTCGTGGGGATTTCGCCGGTGCCTGCGGTCAGGATCTTGTACTGCAGGCCGCTGGGCGTGACCTTCACGCTGTCCTTCTTGGCATTGGCCTTGAGGAACTCTTCGCCAGCGATGCGGTTGGCTCCGAATTTCTTCTCCATGCTCACTTTGTGATAGTAGTCCAGCTGCTTCTTCACGAGTTTCTGCGTGCTGTCCATGGAGATGGTGGTATTCTTGCCGTAGAAGCCGTCGCGGAAGCCCTGCACGAATAGTGTTTTGTTCAGGACGTCGGCGCTGTCGTTCACTTGCTTGGAGACTCCGGGATAAACCTGCTCCTCCACTTGCTGGCGAATCTCGATGCCGGCCAGACGAGCCTTTTCGCGCTTGTCGGCTTCGGTGAGCGTCATTTGCTCGAAGCCTTTCAGAAAGTCGTCGATGTAGGTCGTGTCAACCCCCATACGCTGGGAGATGAAGTTCTTCAGTCCGTTGGAATTGGCGCGACCAAAATGGTAGCTGAAGGTGTCGATGCACACGGTATCGACCACCTCAACAGGTTCCTTTGACTTTTTCTTGCTATTCTTCTTAGCTGCACCTGCGCCTAAAGAAATGCAGGCGCAGAGTGCGAACAGGATAAGTTTCTTCATTATTATTGTTGTTAATGGGAACCTCTCCCCAACCCTCCCCTAAAGGGAAGGGCTTAAAGTCTCTACCTTTAGGGGGAGATTTAGAGGAGGCTCCCTCTTGAATTATTCGATTCCCAGCAGTTCGATCTTGAAGATAAGGCAGGAGAACGGAGTGATCTTGCCGGCTTCGCGCTCGCCGTAAGCCTGCTCCTGAGGAATATAGACCATCCAAGTGGAGCCGACGGGCATGTTGGTCAGAGCCTTTGTCCAGCCGGGAATAACCTGGTTGCAACGGAACTTCATGGGTTCGCCGCGCTGGTAGCTGCTGTCGAAGATGGTGTCGTTGAGGAGCTTGCCCTCGTAGTTCACCTCAACACGGCTGGTGTCGGCAGGAATGGCGCCGGTGCCCTCGGTGAGTACCTCATAGTAAACGCCGTCGCCGAGCTCCTTGATGCCTTCCTTCTTGGCAATCTGGGCCATGTAGTCCTCGCATTGCTTCTTCCAGTCGCCGTACTTCTCGTTCATGACCTTAGCCTTGACGCTCTTCAGCATCGTCTCTACGGTGGAAGTGGCTTCGTCAACTGTCATAAGGCTACCCTTGCCCTTGGTGGCGGAAACGAAGCCGGCCAGGAAGTTGTTCAGGCTGATGGTGCGGGTGCTGTCGTCGCCGAAAATCTCGTAGTTGATGCCCTTCACCATCTGCTGGCTGATCTGCTGGCCAATCTGGATGCCTGCATAGTAGGCAGCCTTCTTCTTGCTGTCGCCAGAGTTGGCGCCTTCGTTCAGACCCTTGATGAAGTCGTCGATGTAGGTCGTGTCAACGTCCATGCGTTGTGTCAAGTATTCCTTCAGACCGCGGGTTTGTGCAATGCCGAAAGCATAGCTCAGTGTGTCAACGTCGTCCTTGAGGTTAGCAGTGGGAGTGCCGTTCGTGCAGCTTCCCATGATAGCAGCCACTGCTACGGCTGCCAGAATTGAAAACTTTTTCATGTTTGTTTTGTTTTGAATTTATAAAATTTGATTTTTGAATTTGTCAAAGTACCTTGATGAGTTCCACGTCGAAGATGAGTGTGCTGAATGGCGGGATGCTTGCACCGGCACCCTGTTCGCCGTAGGCCAGCAGGTAGGGGATGGTGAAGCGGAACTTCGCGCCTTCCTTCATCAGCTGCACGCCTTCCGTCCAGCCCGGGATGACCTGGTTCAAGCCGAAGTCGGCAGGCTCGCCGCGCTGGTAGCTGCTGTCGAAGACCGTGCCGTCCAGCAAGCGGCCTTCGTAGTGGCAGCGAACGGTGTCCGTCGCCTTCGGGCTTTTGCCCGTGCCTTCCTGCAAGACCTCGTATTGCAAGCCGCTCTTCGTGATGGTCACGCCTGGTTTCTTTGCATTCGCATCGAGGTAAGCCTTGCCCTCAGCAATGTGTGCCTGAGCCTCCTCTTTCTGCTTCTTGCTGAAGTAGTCCTGAAGCATCATCTGCGCCTCGCGGCTGGAGAAAGCAGTCTCCTTGCCTTCCATCACGTCCGTGATGCTCCTGGCGAAGTCCTCGATGCTGAAATTCTCTATGTTCATGCTCTTTATCTGCTGGCCGATGCCAAGCCCCAGAGCATAGCTGATTTTGTCCACCATATTTTAATTTACGATTTTACGATTTACTATCTACTTTTTTATTTCGCGGCGCAAAGATACGAAAAAATGAAGAATGAAGAATGAAGAATGAAGAATTATTTTCGTTTATGTGCAGTTTCGGCCTTTTTATAAAGGGAAAAGAGAGCCTAAACAATAACAAGAAAGCCCCCAATGCGAACATTTGGGAGCTTTCCTGATCTTCTTAATCTTCCACCTTTTTACCTTTTCACCTTCCTCGTCGTTCCGTCACTCATGCGGATGATGTTGATGCCCTTCGGCAATTTGTCGTTTCCAATTTGCTGTCCGGCGATGTTGTAGATAAGTCCCTCCTCCTTTGGGGAGGTTAGGAGGGGGCTTCCCGTTATGACATCTTCCACAGGCATGATGCGTATCTTGTTCGGGAGGCTGATCGGAGCGCCGTCTCTTGCCGTTGCCGTCATGTACCAACGGCAGGGAACGAGGGAGCTTGCGCCCTTCACCAGCTCACCGTCCTGTACGATGTAGCGATTTGCCAGAACAGAGGCATCGAGAGCATTGTACGACCCCGTGAACTTATACTTTGTGGTGAACGAAGAGCAGTCGAAGGTCGTTTCTTCTGTGGGACAGACAGCGACATCCTCGAAGATGATTGTCTGTTCGCCTGTGTTCTTTGCGCGGATGAGATACGGCTTGTTGGGCTTCGTCATTTGTTCCTTGAAGCCTCGGATGCTCAGGACCGTGAAGTCAATGGAGCCGTCGTTGTCGTCATCGTTCTGCACCACGCCGTCTATCTCTGCGAGGTCGAAGTCAGCCTTGATGGCATCGTAGTCAATGGCAAAAGGCAGATAGAGCGCTTCCCACTTGCCGTTGAAGTCATGTGTGAACGTCGCGTCGCATCCGCTTTCTTCCGTTGCGATGTTGAGCGATGCCATTTCACCATTGATAGTGTAGGTTGTGTATCCTTCTATCAGAACAATTGTGCCGAATTCGCTCCAAGGCGTTGTTGTCTTGTAAGCCTCCAAAGACCCTGCCGGCACATGAAGCGTGGCAGGAGAAATAGGCGAGTAAGAAAAGGCATTGGAATCTGTGGTTGGAACATTAAAATAATCAAAATTCTTATGCTTTTTCATCAGAGTCCTTGCAAGAAATCTCAAAAAGGTGTAAATTTGCATCGTAAGAAATCTCAAAAAGGTGTATAGTATGACAGAGCAGAAATCTCAAAAAGGTGTATGCGGCATCACTATGAAGCGTAAAATATATCAGCAACTCCTTGATTGGAAGGAGAAAAGAAACGGT
>CAMKTM010000195.1 GCA_946415695.1 uncultured Prevotellaceae bacterium
GCGATGTCGTAGTACTTGATGCCTTTCTTGAGCGACGAGTTCTTGATGACGTAGTCGTGGAAGTTGTAAGTCTCCACGTCGCCCGACACTTCGCGCAGTGCCTCGAGCGTCCGCTTGGCCGTCATGATGCCTCCTACGGAGAAGGGGGAGAGCCAGTCGAAGTTGACGATGGAGTTCTTGCCCTGGCTGTGGCGCTTGTCGCGCTTCGGCCACTTGCGGATGTCGCGGTAGAGGCCGACGGTGGTGAGGTTGCGTCCCGGCACGAGGTACATGTCGTCGCCGTAGGCAATGAGGTAGGAGAAGGGGAGCTTCCGTGTGTCGGGATGGTGCATGAGCTTGCCGAAGCAGACGCTGAAGGTGCCGATGCGTGCAGGCATGAGGATGTAGCCTCCGCTGGCCGTCTTCGTGCCACGCTCCAGCACGCCCCAGTGCATGGGCCCCATCTTGTAGGCATGGTTCGAGAAGTTCGTGTTGGAGCCCGCATTGTAGAAGGAGAACATGCCGCCGATGAGGAGCGAGCTCTTGTGGTGGGAGGCGGAGAAAGGTCCGCAGAAGGCCGCGCACGCCTCGCCGTTGCTCATGTAGCAGTTGGCGAAGAAGAGGCTGTTCTCGGCCGTGAAGCCGTCGGTTATCTTGCAGGCCTCGCCTACGAAGCAGTTCTCGAGCTTCGAGGCATTGGTGATGCTCGAACCGTTATATATGACAGAATTCTTGCAGATGACGCCGACGCCGATGTTGACGATGGCATCCGGTATGCTCTTGAGTGTGCAGTCCTTCAGGCGGAAAGCGCCGTCGATGACACAGCCATCGGAGATGTGGCAGTTCGTGATGTCGTGGGTGGAAGTGATGCGTACGTCGTTGCCAATCGTCGTGACAGTAAGGCTGTGGTCAGCGATGCTCTTCGTGACGAGCTGTCGCACGATGTCGGTGAACGCCTTGTCCTGCTCGTACTTGACCATGAGGGAGGCAAGCTGTGAGTTGAGTCCGTCGAAGATCATCACGTTGCCGTCGCCCACCTCGTTGAGGACAGAGATGACGTGTCCCTCGCCGAAGGAGGCATCGGGAGTCGTGTTGATTTGGCCCACGTCCTCGATGAGGCAATCGTTGCCGACGACGCAGTTGCGCAGCGTGGCGCGATATATGCCGCTGTGTTTCAAGAAGCCCTCGCTCACTTCAATCGTCTTGTGGAAGGAACCGAGGTGAACCTCTCCGTAAAAGTTTGTTTGCCTGATGTGGTCGGTGCAAAAGTCATCGGCTACGGTGATGCTTTGCCAGTCCTCTGCTGTGCAGCCCTGACCTTTGAGGGCCGCAATCTCGTTTTCTTTAAGTTTCCTCATGTTTCAATCTTTATTACCTTGTTCTTGTCTTCGGGGTGCAAAGGTACGACATTTAAGTGAAAAGTGAAAAGTGAAAAGTGAAAAATAACAGGAAAAGAAGATAATTATGAACAATGGTTATGAATTATGAACGAAAAGCTTTAACTTTGCAAACAAAACTGAGTTTCTGAAGTTAAAGTGGAAGAGCCTCTCCCCAACCCTCTCCCGTGGGAGAGGGAGAAGTCTCTCCCTTTAGGGGGAGATTTAGAGGAGGCTCTAAATAGTAAATAAATCGTAAATAGTAAATCGTCAAATAGTAAATTAGAATATGTATTACATCAGTAAGAAGTTAGTCATTTCAGCCAGCCATCGCTTGGAGCTGTCGTATCCCAGCAAGTGCAGTCAGTTGCATGGCCACAACTGGACCATCACGGTCTATTGCAAGGCTCGCGAGCTGAACAAGGACGGCATGGTGGTCGATTTCAAACTCATCAAGGAACGCATCGAGTCGCAGCTCGACCATGCGAACCTCAACGAAGTGCTGCCCTGCAACCCCACAGCCGAGAACATCGCCCGTTGGATATGCGACCAGTTGCCCGAGTGCTACCGAGTCGATGTCCAGGAGAGCGAAGGCAACATGGCAACGTACGAAGAAGACCAATAAATGGTAAATCGTAAATGGTTAAATGGTAAATGGTGAGATGCGCATTAACGAGACCTTTCTGTCGCTTCAAGGCGAGGGACACTTCACTGGCACACCGGCCTTCTTCCTTCGTCTGTCGGGATGCAACCTGCAATGCCCTTTCTGTGACACGAACCATAAGTCCTTCACCGAAATGAGCGAGGACGAGATTGTGCAGGAGGCAAGCCGTCACAAGCCGCGACACATCGTCATCACCGGCGGCGAACCTGCCTTGCAGCTCACTTCGTCACTCGTCGATAAGCTGCACGAAGCAGGCTTCTTCATTCAGGTCGAGACGAACGGCTCCCTGCCCTTGCCCGAAGGCATCGATTGGGTGACGTGCTCGCCAAAAGGCACTCCCTGTCCCTCCCTTAAAGAGAGGGGATACCCGCACGAACTGAAAGTGTTGTATATGGGCGACGGTACTGACCCTATTAAGTCTCTCCCTTTAGGGGGAGATTTAGAGGAGGCTTTGGGGGCGGGGGTGAGGCTGTTTCTTCAGCCCCTTGACACAGGCAACGCCGAGCGCAACCACATCATCCTCCGCGACACGATTGCCTACGTCATGCAGCATCCCAAATGGTCCCTCTCCCTGCAGACCCACAAGTTGCTCGGCATAAAATGAGCAATATATTTCAGTAAGAGCGTGGCTTTATTTCAATAAGAGCGTGCCTTTATTTCAATAAGAGCGTGCCTTTATTTCAATAAGAGCGTGCCTTTATTGTAATAAGAGCGTGCCTTTATTGCGAAAAGAGCGTGCCTTGTTTCTGAATGGTTTGCGAGGGGTCAGGCGTCAGAAGATGTTTTCCGACGGACTCTCGTCGTTTCTATCACGGATTGTGCAGATTGCACAAATGATTCTGCCGCAGATTTCGGGACAGAGATGCATTCGTGCAATTTGGGAAATTCGTGGCTAAAGCAGATTGGTGTTGTTGGGTTGCTAATTCAGCGAGCCGGTGTTCACGACTGGCTGGGCGGAGTCGTCGCCGCAGAGCACGACAAGCAGGTTGCTCACCATTGCGGCTTTCTTCTCGTCGTCCAGTTCCACGACGTTCTCCTTCGAGAGTTTGTCGAGCGCCATCTTCACCATCGAGACAGCGCCATCCACAATCTTTTCGCGTGCAGTGATGATGGCTGAGGCCTGCTGGCGCCGAAGCATGACGGCTGCAATCTCGGGGGCGTAGGCCAAATAGTTGATGCGTGCCTCTACCACCTCGATGCCTGCCAAGGCCAGGCGGTCGTCGAGTTTCTGCTCCAGCAACTGATTGATGTCGTCCGATCCGGAACGCAGGGTGAGGTCGCCGGCGCCGCCGTCCTCGTCGTCGTAGGCATACTGCCCAGCCACCTGACGCAGTGCCGCATCGCTCTGCACTCGCACAAACTTCTCCAACGCATTCATGATGCTCTTCACGTCGGTGCCTATCGTGCCTTGTGAAGGAGCGGCCATCGTCTGCGTATCGACCTCGAAAAGCGCCTTGTAGGTGTCCTTCAGCTTCCAGACGAGCACGAGGCCAATCATCACGGGGTTGCCCACTTTGTCGTTCACTTTGATGGGTTCCGCATCGAGGTTACGGGCACGAAGGGAGAGCTTCTTCGTGCCATAGAAGGGATTTATCCAGTAGAAGCCGGCATTGGCAAACGTGCCGGCATATTTGCCGAACCAAGTGGCCACCCGTGCCTCGTTGGGTTCCAGTTGCATGAAGCCGCACCACATGATGATGTTCACGAAAATCATCAGTGCACTGACGACTATCAGCCATCCGACTTCTGCTTCGCCCAACAGGACGATGCCCTTCACGATGCCGTAAACCGACAATGCTAAGACTGCCAAGTTGACGAACAACATCAGAAATCCGTTTACGACAATTCCCTTAAACTTAAATTCTTGTGATTCCATAGTTGGCGTTTGCGATTTAGTGGTGTTAATGAAATGAGGTCATTTGGAGTCGGGGAGGGCGTCTTCACTTGTTTTCCTCTTCGAGGGTGTAGGCGGAGCTTCCGTCGAAGCAGTGGGTGCAGATGCGTTCCTTCGGCAATCCGATGGCCCGGACGAGGGTCTCGAGCTTGGAGAAGCGCAGCGAATCGAGGTTCAGCCGGCGGGCTATTTCATCGACCATGCGGCGGTACTCGGGGCTGTCGGTGCGCGTGTAGGCCTCGAGGTTCTTGCTGTCGTCGCCCTCGAAGTCCTTGATGATGCGTCGCGTCAGCAGCTCCAGGTCGCTCTTGCTGGCACTGTAGTTGACGAAGGGACAGCTATAGACGAGCGGCGGACAGCCGATGCGCATGTGAACCTCCTTGGCTCCGAGGGCGTGAAGCTCTTTCGTGTTGTCCCTCAACTGCGTGCCCCTCACGATGCTGTCGTCGCAGAAGAGTAAGCGTTTGCCTTCCAGGACGTCCTTGTTGGCGATGAGCTTCATCTTGGCCACGAGGTTTCGCATCTCCTGATTGCTGGGCGTGAAGGAGCGCGGCCAAGTGGGCGTGTACTTGCTGATGGCACGCATGTAGGGGCAGCCGTGTCCCTGCGCATAGCCCACCGCCATGCCTACGCCGCTGTCCGGTATGCC
>CAMKTM010000196.1 GCA_946415695.1 uncultured Prevotellaceae bacterium
CCGAGCTGCAATCCCTATCGCCTGCTTTCTGCGCGGTAGCAAATTCTTCATTCTTAATTCTTAATTCTTCATTCATTCCGTCGAATTTCTCCTTGATGAAGTACTCCACGGCCTTGACGTCGTGGTTTGTCACCGCTTCGATGTCCTTGATGCGCTGAGCATCCTGCTCCGTGAAGTTACGGTAGATGTCGCGAAGCTGTTCGTCGCTGACAGGGATGCCCTGCAACTGCGGCAGAGGCAGATGCACGAGGGCAATGAAATACTCCACCTCGACGCGGACACGATAGCGGATGAGCGCATATTCCGAGAAGTATGCGGCCAGTGCTTCAGTCTTGCTTCTGTATCGTCCGTCGATGGGCGACACGGCAGTCAGCATGTCAAGTTCCATATATAAATAATGTGCAGGTTCTAATAAAACGGCTGCAAAGGTACGACATTTAATTAAAAATACAAAATTATTAAAATCAAATTTGAACAAAGAATGGAGAAATAGCAAACCTGAGGAAGCGACAATGCCAAAAAGTCCCGAAGATAATTTTCGGACGCCGCACGCTTTTGTCATGCAAGCAGATTGGCGAAGGCTCACCAGCGGTTGCAGCTTGCCAAGTCATGGCGAGGCTTCGTTGAGGCATGGCACGTCAGGTTGTTTGCTTGTACATGTACGTGCAATTGCTTCTACATGTACAAGCAATTGCTTTTACATGTAGAAGCAAACAACTCGGTGAGCGATTACATGGAAAACGAGGTGTCGGACTGATGAGCGAATAGTGTTGAACAGAAAGTCATTCTTCATTTACAAAAAAGGGGAGCCGAAGCTCCCCCTTGTAATTGCAGTTTTGAGATTCTTACTTCATCAGGATCTTTTTGCCGCCCCGAATGTAGATGCCATTCTGGCGAGGCTTCGTGACAGGCTTGCCGCTCAGGTCGTACCAAGCTGCATCTTCCGTATCTGCTCTTACATCGTCAATGCCGTCTTCCCAATCCTCCAGGTCGCCCTCGAAGGTGACGTTGAGGAAGCCGAACTTCTCCTCGTACTTCGCCAGGTCGGCGGCATAGACATGCATCTTGGTCGCTTTGTCGGGCATGAAGCATTTGTTCTCGTTGTTACCAGAAGTCCAAGACAATGTCTCGGGATTGGCGAAGCAGAACACGTCGGTGATGTTGTTGCTATTATAGAATAGACTTTCGCCTATCTGAGTTACGCCATTGCCAATGACGACGGTCTGCAGTTTCTTACAGCTATAGAAGGCACCGTTGCCAATTGTCTTCACGCTGCCAGGTATAACAAGCTCTGCGATGTCGGTAAAACTGAAAGCGTACGCCCCAATGGATCTGACGCTTTCCGGAATAACTATATCTTCAATCTTGAGTTCATAGAATGCGTTGGAAGCAATCTCTTCGACATAGTTTGGGACAACAGTGCTTGGGGTGGCAACCAACAGTCTGCCAGAGCGGACATCGATGAGGGCATTTCCATCAACTTTGAAGTATGGATTGGCATCATCCACATAGAAATTCTCAATATCATATAGGGCGCTAAATGCGGTATCGGTTATGAAGGTCAAGCTTGCAGGTATATACAGGTTCCTGATGCCGCCGCAATAGCGGAAAGCACTGTATTCGATGGAGGAGAGACCCTCTGGGAGATGCAGGTCCTCGCTCGGCCAATAACTGATGCCATAGAAAGCATACGCGCCAATGCTCTGTAAAGTGCTGGGCAGCTCATTGATGTGAGCATTGTAGCACGCGTCGAAAGCTTCTGTTCCCACTCGAGTCATACCTTCAGGCAACGCAATCTCGCCTATCAGCTCACGATATTCTCCGCGCCATGGTGCCAGATTTTCCCAATCATCATAATCATACATAGCGCCCGTGCCTGTGATGGTGAGCTTTAGGGCTTGCTTTTCAAGTGGCTGCCCTGACGTTTGATCCCATACCCAGACCGTGTTAGGCAGTTCAGTCAGAGCGTATTCCAAATCGTCGCCGCACATACCATGAGGCAGGCCGGGATCGTCACCCTCGTCCTGCACAACAGTAATGCTCTGCAGGAAGATTGGCTCGTAACCTTCAACGTAAATCACTATCTCGGCATTCTCATATTCAGTCACGCCGTCGTAGGACAGTTCTATGTCGGAGAAACCATCTTTCTCATAAGCCGACTGATATGCAAACTGCGCTTTTTCGAATGTCTCGCTTTCCTGACAAACTGATGAAAAATTTTCGACATGACCGGCAAAGCGAACAACAACCTTCTTCACATGACCATTTATCGGGAACTGACTCACAAGCTCGATTTCCACAGCCCTCTCGTTGGAATAGTCGCCGACAACAATGCATTCATTATTGTCCGAAGAGCCGCCATCGGCAGGAAGTGCGGTCGGAGCATCGGGATAGGTGGTCATTCCGACATATGCAGATGTGTCGTAGATGGATGCAAGCCAAGGCGTACTCTCTTTGCTCTTCATTAATCCTATGATAGAAGACTCTGTGACATCCCAAGGCTCCCATTCGGAGAACGTGGAGGTGAAGCCGGTGAATTCCATTGTGCCGCCTTCCGTCACGAGCGTAATGCTCTTCAGGAAGGTGTTTCTGCCGACAAACATGTCGAAAGAGAAGAAGTCGCTCACCTCTATGCCGTTGCCAAAATCGAGAACGAACTCGTCGAAGTATGGCACATTGCTATCTGCCATTGCACTTTCGTATGAGGCTCCGTAAGGGTTCGAATAATAGATGTGATGTATGTCGCCACCGGCCTTGACGATGACCTTCTTCACCTTATCCACTACAGGGAAGTCCGAGGTTAGCGTCAGTCTCGGATACGTGCTGCTGCCGCCTGTGACTCGCAAACAAACGCATCTTTCATTGTTCCATTGTGTGTTGTTTTTCTCAAGCGCCGTACCGTCGTTTGGCAACGATATGTACCAATCATGTTCTCCGTCATTGGCAATCAAAGTGTTGCCTTCGCTCCCAATGTCACCAAACACCGAAACGATGTCGTTGTCGTCAGCTACAGGAACTTCTGTCGAGATGTTAATACGCTGGATATACATGGGCAGGTCCGAACTCTCGTCTTTGGGGTAGAACGTCATTTGCACGCATTGGTTGACGTTTGTAGAGCTCAGACTAAAGTCGCTGTATCCAAAAGAATAATAGTACAACTTGCTGTCGTCTGTGAGATTAAGGTTATAAGAGAAATACTGATCTCCGAAGTCGAGTACAACCTTCCCGATATTGCCGCCCAATGCACAGAAAATTTCCTGTATGTCGCCCGGTACGCTAAAATCAGTAGATATATTGAAACTGGATGTCCTCAACTTGACAGAAGGGCAGTTCCAGCCGTCCACTTCAGCCATTTGAATGATAGGAGATATGTTTTCTCCGCCTTCCCGCCACGTCCAAGTGTAACCTTCGGATGTAGTCAACGTGCCTTCGGAATAAGTCTCTGTGGCTATCCCATACACGTTTCCCGTAAAAGTTGAATTCAATTCCTTAGTTATCGTATTGCCCAATAACTTCATCGGAAGAACTGCAACAAATAATGTCACGATAAAAAGTCTGATTTGTTTCATTTGGATAATGGTTTTTGTTAATAATAATGCCACAAATATACGAAATATAATCATAAAGGGTTTGTTAATGGCCGAGAAATTTCACTATTTATAAAAGAAATGCTATATTTGTCCCTCGAAAACTAACTAACTAATCAACAACCAATAACAAATCATGGAAAAAATCATCGGACTTATCGACGCGCCGTTCACCCCGTTTTATGAGAATGGCGACGTGAACCTGGAACCCATCCCTGCATACGCTAAGATGTTGCAGAAGAACGGATTGAAGGGAGTGTTTATCAACGGAAGTAGTGGCGAAGGCTATATGCTCACGCCAGAGGAACGCATGCAACTGGCCGAGGCTTGGATTGCGGCAGCCCCAGAGGGCTTCAAGGTCATTGTGCACGTGGGCAGCTGCTGTGTCCGCGAGAGCCGCAAGCTTGCCGAACACGCTCAGAAGATTGGAGCCTGGGGCATCGGAGCTATGGCGCCTCCATTCCCGAAGATTGGACGCATCGAGGAACTCGTGAATTACTGCGAAGAGATAGCCGCAGGAGCACCCGCCCTACCCTTCTACTTCTACCACATTCCCGCCTTCAACGGCGCATTCCTGCCCATGGTGAAGTTCCTGGAAGCCGTTGACGGCCGCATCCCCAACTTCGCAGGCATCAAGTACACCTTCGAGAGCCTCTACGAATACAACCAATGCCGACTCTACGCTGGCGGCAAGTTCGACATGCTCCACGGACAGGACGAGACCATCCTGCCCTGCCTCGCCATGGGCGGCGCACAAGGCGGCATCGGCGGCACAACGAACTACAACGGCAAGAACCTCGTCGGCATCATAGACGCTTGGAACAGAGGCGACATCGAGGCTGCACGTGCCTTGCAGGACTACTCGCAGAAGGTTATCAACGTCATTTGCCATTTCCGCGGCAACATCGTGGGCGGCAAGCGCATCATGAAGCTCATCGGCCTCGACCTCGGCCCCA
>CAMKTM010000197.1 GCA_946415695.1 uncultured Prevotellaceae bacterium
GTGCCTTCGGTATTTGTGCGGAAGAAGTCCTCGCGATGCAGGCACTTCGTGGCTCCGGCAGCATGTATGACATAATCCCAGCCTTGGCCTCCCGTCTCTGCCTTAAGGGCGAGGAGCTGTTGGCACAGTTTTTCGGGATTCTGCATGTCAAGTTCTGCAAAGTGTATGCGCTTGTCCTGAAGGTATTGGCGGCTGCTTGTACCCCGAACGCCTGCCCAGACGTCGAAGCCTTGCTTCAAACCTTCTTCTACGATAAAGCTTCCGATGAAACCGCTCGCACCGGTAATCAATAGTTTAGAGTTCATAACTTTAATGCGCGGAACGTATTCCTTAATCCTTAATCCTTAATTCTTAATTCTTAATTTGACAGTATCTTGTCGATGGCTTCAGCCAGTTGTTTGGTCTTCTCGGGCGATAGGAGGATAGTGCGAAGGGAGGAGAGGAAGGTGGCGATTTCGGGGTCTGCGTCTGTGGCAGGGGGCGTGGCAGGCTCTCCCAAACTCTCCCTTAATGGGAGGGAGTCCTTCGCAGAGAATTTGCCTGCTTTCTCCTCTTCTAAGTCTAAGAGGGAGTTAGAGGGAGTCTTGGTCTTGCTGTTGATATTCTCTTGCTCCCTGCTCCTTGCCCCTTGCCCCTCCTCTCTTGAGAGGGCTTGCAGGCTGTCCATGAAGCTCTTGAACTTGTCGTCGCTGAGGAAAATGGTGTCGTCGCCGCCATCGAGCGCACCTTCGAACATCGAGCGCTTGAAGTTCAGACGTTCGATCATGCCTTCTTCGATGGAATCCTTCGAGACGAGGTTCAGCACTTGTATGGGTGCTTCTTGCCCGATGCGGTAGATGCGTCCGATGCGTTGCTCCAGTACGGCAGGGTTCCAGGGGAGATCCAGGTTGACGAGTATGCTGGCGACCTGCAAGTTAAGTCCTGTCGAGCCCGTGTCGGTGGAGAGGAAGATGCGGCACTCGCTGTCGTTCTTGAAACTTTCGATAAGTTCTTCTCGCTTTTGCGAAGGCACGTTGCCGTGAAGCATAGCGTAGCGGATGCTCCTTCTGTCAAGTTCTGTTGACACGAGCCGAATCATTCGTTCCCATTCGCTGAAGACCACAATCTTCTCTGTGCCGCCGCAGAGGGCATCTTCGAGGATGTTCATTGCCTCGCCCACTTTCACGTCGTAGTGTTGCTCGAGGTTCTGGTCGATGATGAAAGTGCTGTCGGCAAGCATTCGCATCTGTCCGAGCATCAGCAGGAGCCGACGGCGTTCCTCTTCGCTAAGGCCTGCCGAGCGCTGCCATTTGCTCACCAGACGTGCCACAGCGGTCCGCAATTCCTCGTGGCGGCTGGTCTGTTCCGCTGTCATGGGGACGAGAAGGAACTGGTCGGTTCGTTTTGGCAGTTGCAGCCGTACGCTTTGTTTCGTGCGGCGGATGAGCGTGTCTTTCAGTTTGTCCTTTATGTCGCCAAGGTTCTTATAGCCAATTGCTTTGCCCGATTGCGGGTCGGTGATGATGTGGTCGTAGCGGAATCTGTAGAGGGGTGCGAGGCAATAGGGGTCAGCCAGTTGTACGATGGAGCTGAGCTCGTCGAGATTGTTTTCGAGCGGTGTGCCGGAGAGCAGCACGCTGTAGTGCGAATCGATGCGGCGGACAGCCTGTGCCAGCCCCGTGTTCCAGTTCTTGAGGCGCTGCACCTCGTCCATGATGAGCAGGTCGGTGGAGATGCGGCCCAGCGACTTGATGTCGTTGGCCAGCGACTGATAGGAGACAATCTTATAGGGAACAGGCGTATTATAGAGTTCCAGCCGTTTGGAGGCATAACCTTCGATGATGAGCACTTCCGCCTTCCCGGCCTTGAACCGTTCTATCTCTCTCTTCCACTGGTACTTTAAGGACGTCGGGCAGACGATAAGTGCACTCTCGGCCATCTTTTCCCGAAGGTAAATCTCGGCACAGCAGATGGCTTGAACCGTCTTGCCGAGACCCATTTCGTCGGCAATAATGGCTTTCCCGGCCTTGATGGCAAAGCGTACGCCCTCCTTTTGATAGGCGTAGAGCTTCGTCGAGAGCAGCGCATCCAGCACCTCGTCCGTATAGACATGGTCCACGAGTTCAGCCCTTTGCAGGCGTTCGCGCTGCCCGATGACTTCCTCCAAGGCGTCGGGATAGCAGCGGAACGAAGGGTCGATGGCTCGCGCCCTTCTCAGAAACGTGTCGAAACGGGCATAGGATTCCTGCCGAAGCACCAAGGCTTGGTCGAAATACTCTTGCGCCAAGGCAGACAGTTCCCTGCGATGCGCCTCGCCGATGCGGATGCGAATGCTCCGCTCGCCGTGGTAGTCGATATAGACAGAAGAGTAGTCAGGCTCTCTGTAGCAGGGTTCCTTGCCCTCTGTCTGCAACCATAGCTTCACGCCCTCCACGTGTTTGCACGTGCCGAGGCCGGAGGTGCGGAAATCGGGACACGAACAGTAGTTCCATGGGCTGTAGGCACCTCGATAGACCACTTTGTACTGGTTTCGCGACCTTGGGTTGCGAACCTGATATTCCCCCGGGCAAAGCTTGTCGCTCAGCTCGCTGATGATGAAATGCTCGCGCTGAGCCTGCTGCCTTCGCAGGGCCGCCTGCCACTCTTCGAGCCCCATGTCGGCGGGCTTTATGGCGTTGCTGAGCCGTCGCTCTGCATATTTGTTGTTCTCCATCTCTTTCTTTTTCTGCAAAGGTACGATATTTAATTCATAATTCATACAATCTTATATGTTTTTAACACACTTCGCACCCTCGCTGGGCCATGCAGGCCGTTCCCTCCCGAAGCGCAGCGTTTCGTGACGCACGGCACGGCGAGTTCGTTGCTTGTACATGTACGTGCAATTGCTTTTACATGTACAAGCAATTGCTTTTACATGTAGAAGCAAGCAACCTGCTGTGCGACGTCGGGAATCCCAGCGCGTCTAAATCGGCAAGTCGATATAAGATATTCCCCGGACAGCAATAGATATAAAAAGAAAATCTCTTTTCTTTTGTATTTCTCTCGCTTTTTTCGTACCTTTGCGGCAGAATTGCTAAACATTATTTGTTATGAGCAGATTATTGGCTATCTGCATGATAGCATTTTGTACGTTGGCAAACGCTCAGCAGGTATATAGGGAAGTGCGTGACATCCCTTACAGCAACGAGCAAGATGCCTATGCCAAGGAACGCTGCAAGCTTGATGTCTATTATCCCGAAGGTGGGAAGGGCTGCCCGGTGGTCGTGTGGTTTCACGGCGGCGGCTTGGAGGGCGGCAGCAAATTTATACCTTCCGAACTGAAAGATTGCGGCTACGTGGTGGTGGGCGTGAACTATCGCCTTCTGCCCAAATGCACGCCCGACCAATGCATCGACGATGCTGCCGCCGGGGTGGCGTGGGCGTACAAGCATGCCGAGGAGTACGGCGGGTCGCACCGTAGCGTGTTCGTCAGCGGACACAGTGCCGGAGGTTATCTCACCGATATGATTGGACTGGATAAGCGTTGGCTGCAAAAGTATGGCGTGGATGCCGACTCGTTGCGTGCCTTAGTGCCCTTCAGCGGTCAGTGCGTCACGCACTACAACATCCGCAAGCTTAAAGGCTTAGAGCCTTTGCAGCTTACCATCGACAACTATGCGCCGATGACCTTCGTCCGCAAGGATGCACCGCCCATTGTCATCATTTCCGGCGACCGCGAAATGGAACTTTACGGCCGTTACGAAGAGCAGGCCTTCTTCTGGCGTATGCTAAAGCTTGCAGGGCACCCCGACGCGACGCTCTACGAAATGCAGGGCTACAGCCACGGCGACATGGCGGCCCCAGCTTTCCACATCCTGAAGCAGACAATCAGGAGAATGAAGAATGAAGAGTGAAGAATGAAGAATTTGCTACCGCTCTGAAAATAACTAAATTGTACATCAACTAAATTGTACATCAATTGTACATTGTAAATTGCTAAATTGTACATTATAATATTGTATATGTCATGATAGACCTGAACAAGACAGCCATCATCGCTGGCGAACACAATGTTACGTATAGTGAGCTGCTGCAACGTGTGGCACAGTATGCACGGCAGACACCAAAAGGCAAGCAGACGAAGACTGTTATTTTCAGCGAGAACCGTGAGGGATGGGCATACGCCTTCTTCTCTGTCTGGCAGAACGAAGGTGTCGCCGTTCCCATCGACGCTTCGAGCACCGCAAGCGATGTAGCCTACATCCTGAATGACTGTAAGCCCGATGCCATCTGGGTGTCGCGCGACAGAGAGGCTGTGCTGAGGGAAGCACTCTCAAAGCAAAGAGCAGGGAGCAAGGAGCAAGAGAATACGTATAAGGAGCAAGGAGCAGGGTGCAAGGAGCAAGAGAATACATATAAGGAGCAAGGAGCAGGGTGCAAGGAGCAAGAGAATACCAACAGCCAAAACTATCCTCCTGCCCCTTGCCCCTTGCCCCTTGCCCCTAAAGAAAGCCCCTTGCCCCTTGCCCCTAAAGAAAGCCCCTTGCCCCTTGCCCCTAAAGAAAG
>CAMKTM010000198.1 GCA_946415695.1 uncultured Prevotellaceae bacterium
CCTTCATCAAGTGACCTATCGGGAAGAGCGTATGGCTGAGCTGTTCGTAGCTGAGCTGCGCAAGGAAGTCAGTCTGATCCTTCACTGGGTCTTTGGCCGTGCCAAGCCACATCTTGCCGTCTCGCACGACGTTCGTGGCATAATGCCCCGTCGCGATGTAGTCGTAGTGCCTGCCTACTTTCTCCTCGAATGCGCCGAACTTGATGAAACGGTTGCACATCACGTCGGGGTTGGGCGTCAAGCCTTTCTTGATGCGCTCGATGGTATAACCCACGACCTGCTCCCAGTACTCTTTCTGCAAGTCCGTCACCTCGAGTTTCAACCCGTACTTGCGGGCCGTTGCCTGCGAGAGTTCGATGTCTTCCTCTGCCGTACACGACGAGTCCTCCCCGTCCATGCCGATTCTTATATAGTGCAAGTCGGGCTTCAGCCCTGCCTCGCAAAGCAGATGCACCACGACGGCACTGTCCACACCGCCAGAGATAAGCACGGCAACACTGCCCTTTATCTTGTCATAATCCATTTCCTCTATCTAAATGCCTCTGCTAAAAGGCTATGCCTAACTTGAATTGAATGTTGTAGTTGTAGTTTTTATTATAGACTTTCCAATCAAGGCTTCCTGGGTTGTTGTATAATGCATCATCAAAATCTTCAAATGACATATCTGCTGGTACTAATACTTTCCTGTCATAACTAACAAACCCAACATTATAAGTAAAGTCAAAACAAAAACGTTTATACCAAAAGGCAATTCCTGTTTCAAATCCAGCATTATATTTTCTCTGCATTTTGAAATAAGGGTCATAGTTATCATCACCACTCTTTGCGTTCCATGTTATTGTTGGTCTCTCGTAATCAAAGCTATAGTTTTGATAACTTTTGCCATAGTAATAATAAGTGAAATAACCTCCTAATCGCAAGTCTATTGCAATATCATGAGGCAACATGAATCTATAACCGAAGATTACAGGAGCCACTTTTATACCATGATGTATCACATAATGATAGCATCCGCTTATCTTTATATCCTCCACCATATCGGAAAAATAAATTTCTCCCAAATCATAGTAGCACCCTCTTGTCGTAAGACCCAGTTCTGCTGCCCAATAGAATTTAGTGTCCTTGATGTAACGAGAATATCCCAAATCTAAGGCTTCGCCAGTTTTGAATCTTCTGTAGTCCCCAAACTGACTATAATTTGCATTATAGAAATGAATCTTATTAAGAGCCACGCCAGCCTTCACATAAAACATCTGCTTCTTTGCTAAAGGGCTATTATAACTTTTCATAGCTTTAACTTCTTTGCTTGTTCCCTCCTCTATGGCTTGTGGCTTAACAAGAGCAAACTCTTCTACCCTGCCGCTTTCGTAATGAATAGACGCAACCTTCTTCCTCTGTATTTGAATGACCGCATCTTCATTCGGATATGAATATTCAATATATGATGGCGTTACTTTAAGAACTTTTACTCGAAGTTCTTCTCCCTTCTTCAATTTAATAATGTCTTGAGCAGAAAGTGACAAACCACTCAATGCCATCATTACTAATACTAAAAACTTTTTCATAATTGTATTCTATAATTGTTATTTATTCGCTCTTTACTTCGTCAACTCTCTGCCACGACTTGCTTCGAGGACTTGCATCTGCTGGATGGTTATTGGGTTGAATCAATCGGACTGTTCATAGTAATAGGAATAGTCGATGCCTTTCATAAACAGTTCGCGGTCGTCAATCTTATCTGTCAACGCACCACCCAGCAAAGACTTGATGAAGGTAGCGTCTGACGTACTTCTCCGCATTGCCTCAAGATAATCCTTCTTGTCTATCAGGCTCCAATCCACACACACCTTCAGGCGTGCCTTGAATAGCAAGTCAAGCCAAATGCGCGTACTTCGTCCGTTGCCCTCCATAAAGGGATGCGCCACGTTCATCTCAACATATTTGTCCACTATCTCGTCGAATGTGCTTTCCGGCATCGCCTCGATGTGCCTCAAGTTTTGCATCAGATACTCTGCGCGGCAGAACAATGTTCCGTCTTTCCATATCGTCTTGGTTCGTATTTGCCCAGCAAAGTCATAAAGTCCGCCGAACAGATAGGCGTGAATCTGCTGCAGGCATTCCACCGTGCCTGGCTTCATGCTGTCGAGCAAACCGCTTTCTATGAGTGTATAGGCTTTCTTCTTGCTCTGACCGTCGATGCTGTTGTCGCTGTAGGTAAACCAATTTAGGAAAGCATGGGCACGGTTATTGGGATAGTGCTTGGCCAGTGTCTGCACACACTCGGCATCGAGTGCATCGGCTGCACGCAGTTTGCCATCTGGTGCCTGAAACTTGAAGTCGTGAGTGACACTCACGAGTTGAACACCTTCCGCGTTGAGTTTCTTTTTAAGCCATCGCCAGTAGTTACCAGCCTTGATATAGTCCTCTTCGTTGTTGATGGCACGCACGATGTCTGTGGCCGAGAACCACCATTTATTGTGCTCCTCGTCCCATACAGCCCGCACCTCGCGGTCATTGAAAAAACGTATCGACTTCTTGTTCGCCATATCTTACTTCTTTCACCTAATCAAGACCTTCCTGCCGCCGATGATGTTCAGTCCCTTTTGCGGAGCATAGATGCGTTGGCCTGCGAGGTTGACTATCGTCGAGCCTTGCTTGTAGATGGCTCCCTCTTCCGTTTCTCCGAGAGGAGAGACAATTCCTGTCACATAGTCGATGACGGAAGTGTCAACGTTCTGGTTGTCATTGCCGACGAGCGCCCATTTCCTGTCAGTCATGCCAGCGAGGACGAGTCCGCCGTCGCCGTCCGTTATGTCGATGGGCTCCGGCTCGTCGGTAAGGCAGAGACCTCCGTCGCCAAGCTTGACGTATTTCTTTGCGCCGAGGTTGTAGAGGAAATACAAGCCACCAAGGTCTATCACCTGCCAGCTGTGATTGGGGTTGCTCTCCTTGAGGCTGATGGCGGACGCGACGGTGGAGAGTTTCCTCCCTGCCGGGTCATAGACGGTATAGGTAAACGTCTCAGCATCCATCAGCGTATAGGCTTGCCACGAGGACAGCTCGCTCTTCGCCGTTGCCGTCTCGCGCATATTTTCGAACCAGCCCCAAATGTCAGCATAGCCATATTGTTCCAACGAGCCGACGGGGATGTAGAGCATGGAGCGATTGAAGCAGAAGTTGGCGATGGAGTATCTGTAGATGGTAGGCGGTGTAGCGTTTCGGACGAGTATGCCCCGAGGCTCTATCCAGTCCAAAGCCCCGTTGTCGATGCGGCTGACGCTGCTGCCGAGGGTTAGACAGCGTAGGCCGTAGCACTCGCGGAAGGCGGAGCCGCCGATGATGGTCACGTTGTCGGGGATGACCAAGGACGTCAGACCTTCGCAACCACAGAAGGCATAGCGTCCTATCGTCTTCAGTCCTTTGGGGAAGTTTACTGTGGTCAGACCTGTACAATTGGTGAAGGCATAGTTTCCTATTTCAGTCACATCGTTGGGGATGACGCTGTTCATGCATCCTGCCACGAGCGTGTTCGTCTGCTTCTCGATGATGGCGTTGCAGCCGCCTCGCGAGTCATAATGGCTGTTTCCCTTGCTGACCGTGAGGGACGCCAGGTTGCCGCACGTCCAGAATGCACCTTCGCCGATGCTCGTCACCGTGCTGGGGACGTTGATGGCGGTGAGGCCGCTGCAACTGCAGAAAGCATCTTTGCCGATGCTCTGAAGGCCTTCGGGCAAAGTCAGGGAGGTCAGGCCCGAGCATAGATAGAAAGCCATTTCGCCGATGCTCTTCATCGTCTTTGGGATGCTGACGGAGGTCAGTTCGCTGCATTGGTAGAAGGCATGGTCCGTGATGCCCGTCACGGCGTACCTCATGCCCTTCCAACTGATGGAATCCGGGATGACGATGTCGCCGTGATAGTCTGATGTGTAGATAGTTCCAGCCGTAATGGTACGCTTTGACGCATAGGTCAATGCGGCCCCATTCTCCGTGAGGTCATAATAGAGAAGCCGGTTGAAGATGGTATCGACGAAAAATTCATCATCATCAAAAAAGAGGGTATCGATGACAACATCAGAACTGTCAACGACGCTGTAGGCATCGTATGCAGAAGCGGACATGCTGCCCATCGCCATCGCGGCTACCACCAAAAACATTTTCACGGACTGCATCATTTTGTTAGTCTTTGCGGAGAAACGTATCATAAGGCTTTCTTTTTGGTTTGCAAAATTACATAAAAAATGCGACATGCAAGCGCTTTATCGCACGAAAAGGCATCAAACTTATGTTTTCTGAAGAATAACGGTTGCTTTTTGAGGGTTAATCGTGACTTCACGATGGCATTCAAGCCAAAGTTTTCTTGTTTCGGGAAAGACGCATCCTGCGGGTCGCCTTCCGAAAGAGCGTGGGCTTGTTTCAATAAGAGCGTGCCTCGTTGAAGATAAGAGCGTGCCTCGTTGAAGATAAGAGCGTGCCTCGTTGAAGATAAGAGCGTG
>CAMKTM010000199.1 GCA_946415695.1 uncultured Prevotellaceae bacterium
CCAAAAGAAGAACCACCGCGGGAAGGCTTCACGAAGCAAGGCAGGCCGATGCGCGAAACGATGTCCTCGTCGCTCACCTCCTTGTCGTGACCTATCTTGACAAGCAGACTGTCGGCTACCGATACGCCGTATGCCCGCATGTAGTTGTTCAGCACGAACTTGTCGTACGTCAGTGCCTCAACGAGCACGCCAGATGTCGAGTAAGGCATCCCAATGAGGTCGAAGTAGCCTTGCAGCTCGCCGTTCTCGCCCGGCGCACCATGAATGGTGATGTATGCAAAATCAGGGCGCACCTTCGTTCCTTCGTGGACGAAGCTGAAGTCGTCCTTGCAGACATTGGCACGACTGCCATCGGGAAGCATTGCCTCCCACTTGCCTGCATGAATCTCTACTTTATATATTATATAATGTACGGGGTCGATGAACGAGGCGATGCCCTCTGCGCTTCGCATGCTCACATCATGCTCCGAGCTGTCGCCTCCACAAACTATTGCTATTACCTTTTTCATGTCTTTATATGAACAATTATTCCTTTTCTTCTGTTGTTAATCTCTGTTCTTGCTGTAAACCCTCCACTTGCAGAGCAAGCCATCGAAGTCCTCGGGCAGTTCGCTGGAGAAGAACATCTCCTTGCCTGTTGAAGGATGCAGGAAGCCGAGCGTCTTGGCGTGCAATGCCTGTCGTGGACATATTGCGAGGCAGTTATGGATGAACGCCTTGTAGGATGCTGTCTGCTCGCCTCGCAGGATTTGGCAGCCGCCGTAGCGTTCATCGCCGAAAAGCGGATGCCCGATGTGCCGCATGTGCGCCCTGATCTGATGCGTGCGGCCCGTCTCAAGATGGCACTCGACGAGCGTCACAGGCCCGAAGCGTTCCAGCACCTTGTAATGTGTGACGGCAGGTTTCCCTATTTCGCCGTCCATCGGATAGACATCCATCTGCAAGCGATCCTTCGCATGACGTCCTATGTTGCCTGTGATGGTTCCCTCGTCATTGGCGAAAGGTCCCCAGACAAGGGCATTGTACTCACGGCGGGTCGTGTGATAGAAGAACTGCTTGCACAGGCTCGTCTTGGCGTCTGCTGTCTTTGCGATGACGAGCAGGCCGCTTGTGTCCTTGTCGATGCGGTGCACGAGCCCGACGGTCGGGTCGTTCGGGTCGAAGCCTTTGTCGTCGCGCAAGTGCCAGGCAAGGGCGTTGACGAGTGTGCCGCTGTAGTTGCCGCAACCTGGATGCACCACAAGGCCTGCGGGTTTGTTGATGACGAGCAGGACATCGTCCTCATAGACAACATCGAGCGGCAAGTCTTCGGGAACAATCTCCCAATCTCGCTTGGGATGGTCGAGGACAAGCGTGATGATGTCTCCTGCCTTGACCTTGTAGTTGCTCTTGATGGGCTTGTCGTTCGCTCGGATGCTTCCTGCCTCGGCAGCTTTCTGTATGCGGTTGCGGCTCGTGCCAGGCATGTGGTCCATGAGGAACTTATCGACGCGGACGGAACTCTGTCCTTTGTCAACCTCTATGCGCCAATGCTCGTGCTCCTCGGGAAAATCTTCGGATGAAGCCTCTGCCGTGAACGGAACTTCCAGCAATTCGTCGTCAAGCAATTCGTCGTCAAGTAATTCGTTTCCCTCCACTTTCACCTTTTCGCTTTTTCACCTTTTCACTTTTTCTCATAGTTTCTCTTCGTAGCCGTCCGTGTCAGTGCCCGTCATCCATTCTTCTTCCTCCTCTTCGCTCTCCTCCACTTTGCTGTTACCAATGACAAGCACGACAGGCACATCGCAAGGCACTCGTTCGCCGGTATAGACTTCTCTGCCATTCACCTTGAGCGCAATGACCCAATCAGGGTCTCCGGGGACGAACTCCATGGGGCCTATCTTGAAGCCCAAGGCTCGCAGACGGGCTTCCGCTTCGCGCCGTGAGCAGTTGCCGGCAATGTCTGGAATCGTGTTGGTCGGCGTCTGCTTCTGGTTGACAGTCAGATAGATTTCTCTGCCCGACTTGACGCGATTGCCGGCGAGCGGTTTCTGCTCCAGCACAATGCCTGCCGGCTGCTGGCGAACGTATGCCGAGTCCACGACGACCGTCACGAGGTCGAGCCTCTCCAATGCATACTCTGCATCGCCGAGCATCATGCCCTTCACTTCTGGCACTTCAACGCTATCTCCGTGCATGGTGTAACAGGTCATCCAAAACCAAAGGCCAAGACATATGGCTATGCCGACGAGCATCATCGCTATCAGGTTCCAATAGACGACGGGACCAAAAAGCTTCTTACCAAATCCTTTCAAACTCATAAGTGTTCTTATTTTCTTTGCAAAGATACAAATTATTTACGGATTATAGATTAGGGATTAGAGATTATTTCGTTTCTTTGCACAAAAAAGGTAAACGACAAACGAGAACAAAGAGCTTGACAGACACAAAAAGCAGGGAGCCGTCACCTCTAATGTTCCGCCTGCGCCTGAGCGAAGCGAAGAAGTGCGGCTCCCTGCTCTTGTTTTGTGGATTAGGGACTAATTATGTGTTCAAGTATATAAAAAGAAAAACGTGGACCTTCATCGTCTACGTCTCCTGAGGTATCGCCAAACACCTGACAACCATATTCGAGTAAAAGCCCACGTCGAACCGACGTGAGCATCCTTGCTATACTCTTTGGTTGTCTCTTATATTTTGGCGAAATTTCAGGAGACAAGATTCAAGCTGGACGCTTTTTGTCTGTATGTTTAATCTTCTTTGTTTATGCCATAGGCTTTAATTAAGCGATTATTGATAAGATTATTTTTTCTCGTCAAGAGCAATAGCTTGTTCGTAGAGTTTGTTTGGTTCTCTGCGGGTGTCCCAGAATGCAATCACTTTGATATAGCTATCCTCAATGTGATAAACAATCTTGTTAAGGTGGCGGACTACAATGCTGCGGTATTGTGTGGGAAGGTCGGTAAGGAACGGCTCGGCAGACCCAAGATTGGGATTGTCCGCAATAAGTTTGTTGATATGCTGCACTGCTTGCATGAACTCATCCATTGCTTTTCCGCCAAACTCCTCGCGAATATAATGGGCTGTCTGGCGAAGCTGTTCCTTCGACTGCCTATTCCACCTTACCTTCATACGGCCTCTGACACTCTTTGTCCTTCACGGGCAAAGTCCTCTTCCAATTCACGGAACATGTCCTCGCTGTCCTGCCACAACCCTTCGGCGAACTGCCGTTCACCTTCTGCCACCATTTGGTGCAGTTCCTCGATTGTGTAAGGCTTTGGCAAAGTTGCATTCTGCTCTTTTGCCTTTCCACAGTAATGCGAGACGTGATGCGTCGTTCGCTTCCTAAGTGTTGCTTCCATTAGATAAATTATTTATTATTCCGCTGCAAATATACAACATTATCTTTGTTTTTGTGTAATAATACCAAGAAAAAAGTTCTTTGATTTGTTTATGTTTTGCTGTTTCGGTTATTTGTAGTAAATTTACACGCAGAAACCTATAAAATGTTTGCGATTATGACAACAATACAGAACCCTGCCGCCTCGTAATGTTTAACCGAGTGGTACAACAATACATGCAACCACTCATAACATTCGAGATATTATGGGAAAAAGTAAGAAGAAAAACCCAGCTGGTCCATACGTTGGCCATTCTCAAAAACGCGGGAAGAAAAATAGCCATGGAAGATTTCGTCGCTATGAACACATGATTCTTCAAATCGAGAACTTCGACCGCCTTCCCTTTTACCAGCACGAAATCACTAACCAATGGGATTTGGGAGGTGACGGTAAAGGTTTTTGGGGATTTGCCCCCGATGAGGAATGGTTCAAGAAAGCTCTACGCAAATGACATCTTCCCCTGCACTGCATTGAGCGTTGCGGGGGATTGTTGTATCCGTATGTTTGCAGCCTTCGTCAAAAAGTTTGGTGGGGCAAATAAAAAAAAAGAAGTAAAGCGTGCCTTACTTCTTTTCCTATTTGCCTAAACGTGTGTTTACTTACCGTGTCTTTCGTCTGATACGGTGAGTTTCTTGCGGCCCTTGGCGCGGCGAGATGCCAATACGCGACGGCCATTAGCAGTTGTCATTCTCTGACGGAAACCGTGCTTGTTGTTGCGGCGACGGTTGTGGGGCTGAAATGTTCTTTTCATATCTTTTTATTGTTAGGTTGTTTAGTCGCTCTGTCGTTTAGCCGTTCGGAAAAGATTGTAATGGCTGCTGGCCCGTAAAGTTCCTGAACGACCAAAAAACCAATCTCCTAAACGACTAATATCAGGATTCGGGGTGCAAAATTAAGCCTTTTTTTTCATTTACGCAAGGATTGTGCAACT
>CAMKTM010000200.1 GCA_946415695.1 uncultured Prevotellaceae bacterium
AGCCGTGCCTAATTGCGCACTTAGGCGTGTCTAATTGGCCTTTTAGCTTAGCCTCTTTCCTGCATCTCAATCACGATACAAAGGTACGATATTTTCTTGAATTATCCAAACAAAAAGGCAATTATTTTCACAGAAAATGAAGGTTTTATGAGGCTCGTTTTTACCTGGTGACGGGGTGAACCCTTGTTCTTATAACTTCTGCTGGAAAATAGAAAATACCTGTCCATTGTAGTATGGTTATTTCCTATTTATTTTCTGAAATCTATAGAACAAGGGTTCACCGTGTCACCCCATCATGCGCTGTTACATCCCAAGTATTTGGTTTGCAATGCTTTTACCTTCTTGCGTCAGGTCTTCCAGGAAGACACGGACTACGAGATACTGTTTTCCTGCGTTCGTCTTGATGGCTACGTAGCCGAGTTTCTTCATGGCGATGCCTACTTTTGTCGGAGTAAAGTCGCGGTTCGGTCCGTTGCGCGACGTCAGCCAGCCGATGATCTCGCCTGTCGTAGCGGCCTGTGCCTGCTCGCCTTCCTTCGGCTGCCGCAGGACGGTGGGCAGGAGAGCCGTCAGAAGGTCTTGCTGAACGTACTTCTGGTTGATTTCCTTGAGCTTTTCGGTCTCTTCGGTAGTGATTCCGAGCGGGAAAGCCTTGGGATGTGTGGCCAGATAGTAAGCCTGTGCGAAGGCACGTTCCTGGTTGATGCTCTTGTAGTCCTTGCCGCGCTCGATGATGGGCAGCACTACGAATCGGCGGTCGCCGGTACTGTCGGGCAGGAAGACCTGTTCGTTGGTGGTGGCAATCCAGCTGGCGTGTACCCGTCGGCATACGGCGAAGTGTCCGTAGGGCGAGCGTTCGGTGGTGGTGAAGGCCGAGGCGCCGCCCACGTAGTTCTTCAGCTTGTTGAGCATCGAGAGGCTGACCTTTATCTCGTCCACAAGATAAACGACGTTGCGCGAGAGGGCAAGCACCTCGTCCTTGTCCTTGAAGTTGGAGAGCTGCGTCAGGTTGTGGATGTAGCGGCGTATGGGCTTTGGCAGGAACTGAAGGACGAAGAAGGTCTTGCCCGTGCTCTCCCGCTCTCCCGAGAGGATGAGCATGAGTTCGTTCTTCGTGTCCTGCTCAATAGCTACGGCCACCATCCAGACGAACCATCGCTTTGCCATCTGGAGCAGAAAGTCGCGGTCGTCGTCAGGAGCCATACCGAGGTGTCCGAACATGTCGGCAATGTAGTCCTTGTTTCCCGGCTTCCAAGGTTTAAGGCTCTCTGCATAAGCCACGACGGGGTTGTAGGCAGGCGAAATCATCTCACTACAGATGTAGGTCTCCAGATTTGCTTTTGACACAAGCACCTTGTCGGCGTGAAGCTCGGTGAGCAGGCTGTTGAACTGTCGGTCGTCCATTTCCTTCCATTCCGCATCCGTGCTCTTAGCCCTCACTTCGGTCTGCTCCGTGATGGTGTTGCAGCGGAACTCGTAGTGGGCGTTGAGCCACTCGCAGATTTGAATGAAGCGGTTCTTCTCCTCCTGTTCCTTCTGCTCAGCCGTCTTCGGTCGGCGACCCTTCGGAAGGGAGACGTCGATGCCGTGGCGCTTGGCCAGCTCCATCAGCGTCCCGAGCGTGATGTCGCCACGTCCCGTACGGAGGCAGTTGTCGAACTTCTGGTCGCACTCCTCGCGTGTGTAGCCGGGGTAGAAGCGGCAGATATCGTGATAAGGTTCACGAGCCGCTTCACCCAGACTGGCACAAGCAAAAGTAATTTTCAACCAATCTTCATACTCACTGGTGATGTCGATACCAGCCTCGCTGATTCGACCAGCCACGAGCTGCAAGTGCTCGAGGTCTGTGAAAGCATTTGTGCTTTTCATAATAAATAAACAATTAAGATTAAAGATTTTTATCCTGATATTTGGGGTTAATATAGCAAAATTCATCGTGTGGCAAGAAGCAGGCCCGACATACATCCTTTCCAGATGGGTCAGCCGTTAAGCCATAATGAAAGGCGAGATGGTTGCGTAGCTTGTACCACTGCTCTTTGAACGCCAATCCCTGCGTCCACTCAGGCAACTCCATGACCCATTTCACGCCCCGCCCGCCCGGCGAGACGAAGCAAAGCGCCGTCTCGACGTACTGGTCCTGACAAAGCATTCGCTGTACCCTGCGCGCCTCTACCATCGAACTCAAGTCGTCGATATCGAGACAGACGTAAGGAGAACGCATCTTCGAGCTACACGCATCGCGGTAGGGGAAAAAACCGCTGAACGTCACAAACTCGAAGTTAGCCTTTTTGAAGTTACCCTTCTCGGTCTTAGTAGCCGTAGAAGGCATAGCTCGTAGCCCCTCCGTCGCCTCGCGCGCCCGTTCCGATATAATATAATTATACACCCCGGTGATGTCAATGCTCCGCGAAGGCTTCTTCCGCAGAACCCACTCACCCTTTTCCTGATTAAAGACGCCCTTCCCGAAGAAGGAGAAATCATTGTTTGTTGCCATATCTTTACGCCGTTAAATAATTGTTTTGATGGCACAAAGGTACGACAATTTTGTAGGGTTAACTAACACATAATGAAGAATATCACTATATTTTTCATCGTGCTAACACCATGCTAACGCGAGGTGCGCCGATTGTGCTAATCGTGCTAATTGTGCTAACAAAAAAGGCAGCAATTCATTGTTGCTGCCTTCGTCTCAATGCTGTGTTGAGGTTCCCTTCTATGCCTCGATATAGCTTTGCGGCATGGAGGATTCTCCACAATTCCCTGTTCTGGGTCTTTGGCGAGATTTGATTTTTTGTTTTTTTCTCCAGGATTATGTCCGCTATCTCGGGGTCTGTCTTGTCGCGCATCTCATCAATGATGCTCTGTGCAACTTGTGTATCATCATAGCAGTAGTGCGAGAAAAGTTCTACTACCCACTCGTCGTTTTCTGTCTCCTGCCTGCCTTTGACTTGGGGGTGGTTTTGGCATTCTTCCAATTGTTTCTTCAAGGATGTTATCTCAGCATCCTTTTCCGCAATCCTTTCATCGCGCGATTTAAGTTCTGCCTCCAGCTCCGCAATGCGAGCCTTATACTTTGAGATGTCTGGCGTCTCTGTGACTATAGTTCCTGCAATATACTGTTGTATCGCTGAAGCAGAAACATAGGGCGCCTTAAAGGGTTTTTGCGGAGAAACGTGAATACTGCCGACTTCGGTCACAATCATTCCACATTCGACATCAAGTTGCATTTTATCCATGTAATCTGGATATACTTCCATAGAAGGCATAGCTCCCCAAAACATGTCTGTATCCTTCTTCCAATTCTTATATGCTCTTTTTATAGAAGTAAAAATCTTCTTTTGTTTATTGTTATCTTGTGTCCTACACATTAACGCTCTAACTAAAGGTTCTTTGAACCCACTTGTCAACATAGCTAAAGCATCAGAACTCATATCATAGATATGTAAAACATCCAGATTCTTAATTCTATCTAATAGCTCTTCTTGGCTCATATTGTTTTATATTTCGTCATTTCCTGATACATCTTGAACAGTTCAGCCACGCAGGTGCTTTCTGTCATTGTCTTGACATCGAAGCCGTAGGCACGCATCACGGCGCGGTCGTTCTCCTGGTGTGCTGTGCGGAGTTCGGGGGGCATCGTCAGCTCGTCGTAGAGGTCGGCAAGTGAAGAGTCCGGGTACATCGCTCTTGCATCAAGGATGGCCTGTGCCGTCTGCTCTATCTTTGCCCTTTGCTCGTCTGTAGGCTTAGGCCAGGGGAAGTTATTGTAAACATTGTTGACTGTATAGCTGTAATCGCTTTTTAGACGTGCACAGATTGTTCTCATCCAAGCCATGTGGACATTGCTTTCAAGCACGCCGAAGTGATAAAGTGTCCCTCCTGGCATGAGGCGAACCTTATCGCTGCAAATCACAGATTCATCCATATATCCCATTGGTATATAGCGACGATTCTGTGAGGACACTTGAGGAATAACGATATAGTTCCCCTTTGGCATATTCTCTACATGGAAACGTGTAGGTTTGTCTGCAAGTTTGATAGTGCCTGGACTTTTGCTGGCCAAGCGGAAGTTACGAACAGCTTCTACACGTTTCAAACAATGCGGCATCTGACGAAGTTCTGCAGGCGTGCAATCTCCAAGCCAAAGGCAATAACGTGGCTTGCTGTGAATAAACTCAAATGCTCCGTAATAAGGATGGAAGTATTTTGCTGATTGTGGTTCTGCTTTTACAAAATTATCCCTTTCTTCCTTTTCAAAGAGATAGTAACCTCCATCTATGGGCTTGTTACCAATGCCTATTTCAGGCACG
>CAMKTM010000201.1 GCA_946415695.1 uncultured Prevotellaceae bacterium
TACTTTTTCAACTTTCGCAAGCTCCGCTTGCCATGTAGATAGAAGGAATTAGAAGAAGATAGAAGGAGTTAGAGGTAGATAGATGAAGATAAATGACGTTAGTTTTGCCGCCCTATCTTCAATCTACCCGTGGTATCGTCCTCTATCTTCGCCGCTAAAAAGCGGCATATCTTCCTTTATCTTCTTATATCTTCTTTACATGCGAAACTGAAACTTGAGTTACTTTGTTGCCGCAAAATTTGGTAGTTACGGCAAATAAGTGTAACTTTGTGTCGCTTGAACTAAAACTAAGAACTTTTTCCTATTAGATTCGTATGTTAGTAACTCTGCATGAAATTCTGAGTGACGCCAACGAGCGGCACTATGCCGTTGGCGCATTCAATTGTCTGAGCCTTGAGAACGTGATGGGAGCACTGGAGGCTGCCGAAGAGTTGCGTTCTCCAATCATCCTGCAACTGGCAGAAGTACAGTTCCCCGAAGCTCCGATGGAACTGATGGCGCCGCTCTTTCTCGAAGCGGCAAAGCGGTCGTCCGTGCCTGTCTGTGTTCACCTCGACCACGGACAGAGCCTCGAAACGTGCGTCAAGGCTATCCGTCTGGGCTTCACCTCCGTGATGTTCGACGGTGCCGGACTTCCCTTCGATGATAATGTCCGCATGAGCAAAGAAGTGACGCGCATTGCCAAGGCTGCCGGCGTGGACGTGGAGGCAGAACTTGGCAAGGTGGGAGATGCCGGCGACAGCATGGCCGATGTGTTTACCGACGTAGGCGAGTCGGTGCGTTTCGTCGAGGAGACAGGCATCGACGCTTTAGCCATAGCCATCGGCAATCAGCACGGACATTATGTCCATACGCCGCAGCTGAACATCCAGCGTCTCATCGAGATTCACGATGCTGTGGGGTTGCCCCTTGTACTTCATGGTGGCAGCGGCACAAGCATAGAGGACTTCAAGGCCTGCATCCGCAATGGCATCTGCAAGATAAATGTGGCTACCGCCATTCAGCGAGGGGTAATGAAGCGCATCAAGGAACGCCTCGCTCAGAACCCCGACGAGGAGTACATTCCTCTGAAAAAGGTGATGACGGAAGCATCGAGAGAAGTAGTAACGGAACATATCCTGCTCTTTAAAGACCCCTACCCAACCTCCCCGAGGGGAGGAGAAAAAGACCCCCTCTATCTCCCCGAGGGGAGGAGATAAGTAAATAGTTAAATTACCAAATTGTAAATAAATTGTAAATTGTCAAATTGTAAATTACAAAGATGAAACGTAGTGAAATAAATCAAATCATTCGTGAGGCAAAGGCATTCCTTGCTTCGCGTCAGTTCGTGTTGCCCGAATGGGCAGAGTGGAGCCTTGCCGACTGGAAGACTAACCGAGAGAAGGTGGATTATATCGTGGAACGCATGCTTGGCTGGGACATCACAGACTTCGGCTCGGGCGACTTCAAGCGTTGCGGTCTCTTCCTCTTCACAATTCGTAACGGGCGGTACGGCGTCGATAAGAAACCATACGCCGAGAAGATAATGATTGTGGAAGAGAATCAGGTAACGCCGATGCACTTCCACTGGTCCAAGATGGAGGACATCATCAACCGTGGCGGCGGGAACTTGGTAATCGAACTCTATAATGCAGACAAGGACGAACAGTTTGCCGACACGCCTGTGCACTACCGCATCGACGGCATTGAGCATACTATGGAGCCAGGCGGACGCGTCATCCTCCATCCGGGACAAAGCATCTGCATGGAGCAGTACCTCTATCACCGCTTCTATGGAGAGCCGGGCAAAGGAAAGGTCATGGTGGGCGAGGTGAGCCAGTGCAACGACGATACGACGGACAACCGCTTCTTTGAGCCTGTCGGCCGCTTCCCAGAAATAGAAGAGGACGAAGAGCCGCTCCACTTGCTCTGTTCCGACTATAAGAAGTTCCTAATCTGATAAGCCATGTCGCAAGTACGTATTGCAGGAGTGGGATGTTGTCTCCTCGACCGCATCTACGACTACGTAGATTTTCATTCAGCATCGTTCCAAAAGTTCTTGAGCAAGAAAGCCGGCGACGGCGGATTGGAGCCAGGCAAACTGACGTTCGAAGAGGAACTGGAGAAGTTTGCGGGATTCTCTTTCCCGTCCGACATCTTGCCTTCACTTACAGAAGGCCGTGAGCCACAGAAAGAGAACATTGGCGGACCGTGCATCGTTGCACTCATCAATGCAGCGCAATTAGCCTATAAGGAATGTGCCGTCAGCTTCTATGGTTGCAGAGGCGACGACGGGGTAGGGGAGGAACTTGTCAAGAAACTTCGGCAAACGAACCTCGACCTGAGCCATTACCGCATTCAAAAGGGATGCGAAACGGCTTCGACAAGCGTGCTTTCCGACCCCAATTATGATAATGGGCACGGAGAACGAACCTTCGTGAACACCATCGGAGCCTCGTGGCATTACCTTCCGGAAGAGGTGGACGAAAGCTTCTACGAGAACGATATCTGCGTCTTCGGCGGCACAGCACTCGTGCCGCACATCCATGATGGACTTTGTGCGATGCTCAAGAAAGCCAAAGCAAAAGGACGCATCACCGTAGTCAACACCGTATATGACTTCCTCAGCGAGAAGAATCGTCCAGGCGAACGCTGGCCTTTAGGCGAGAACGACGGGAGTTATCAGCACATCGACTTGCTTCTTGTTGACCACGAGGAAGCGCTCCGCCTGAGTGGCTGCAAGGACATTCCTTCTGCCATTGCCTTCTTCCGAGACAAAGGAACGGGTGCCGTGCTCGTCACCAATGGGGCTCACAATGTCCATCTATGGGCAGACAGCCCGCTCTTCGGCAAGATTGAGAAGCAGACGATGCCGGTTTCCGAAGCTGTGGGCAAGACATTAAAACAAGGCAAGAAGGGCGACAGCACAGGTTGCGGCGACAACTTCGCCGGAGGTGTCATCGGCTCCCTTGCCCGTCAAATGGCAAATGGCAATTGCTTCAATCTGAAGGAAGCCTGCCGTTGGGGAATAGTTTCTGGAGGCTTTGCCTGCTTCTATTACGGCGGCACATATCTTGAAGAAAAGGAAGGCGAGAAGTTTGCCTGCTTGCAAGAACTCTACGACCAATACCTCAAGCAGGAGCAGGAAGCCGCTTGTTGATTCTTTGGACGAGCTTCTCTATGTCGATTTTCAGGCGCTGATAGGGAGCGCTGTCCTTGAAGGCCGTGCCCTTGCGGAGCATGAGTTCGATGGGCGATTGGCTATGATGATAGCCCGACATTTCGTTCTGCTTCTGCTTGCCGTGAACTGCCAATTGGGTTATCTCCTTCTCCCTTTCCCTGCGAAGGATGTTGCAGACGGGCGAAACCAAGGGCAAAACGACACCTTCCATCAGGGCGTGCCCCTGAATATATAAATATGTGTCGGCTGGCAGGATGTAAAGTTCTTCCTGAAGGCTCTTGCGAAGTTTCAGGTAGGTGTCCTTTGCCTTAGGAAACTTTCGCTGTAGCCAGCCAATTTGTTTGTTGACGCGGTCGCGAAGATGTTCGAGGACATTCTCTGGGTGCCAGGGGTTGATGTCGTGGAAGGTAATGGTCTGAGTGAAGTCGGTGATGCTGTAAATGCTTGCCTGGCCGTAACGATGCGCCCAGATACTCCACACGAAGAGAGGCCAGACAATAAGGCTGTACTCTTCAAGGAATGCTTCGAAGGAAAGGACGTCGCGGTCATTGAGCGTAGCCATCACACATGCTGTGTGCAGGGACGGAGCGTAGCACTGGTAGTTCTCGATGGCGTAGGCGTAGGTGTGAAAGATATATGGGGAGGAGAGTAGGGTGCGGCTCACTTGGGTTGCTCCTTGCATGAGGTAGTCGTAGTCTGCGTCCACGCAAGCTATCATAAAATCTCCGAGAGAAGGCCCGAGGCGGTTCATCATGGCTGCCTTCTTGCCTTTGCTGAGTGTACGCTTTGAGGGCAGCATCACTTCAAACTTGACACGGTCGGTTTCAAAGTCCTGTAGGACGGAACGCCAAAAGAAGACATCGTCGTAGCTCTCGACGTATGCCACGACCTTGCGCGCTGCTTTCTTTGGCCGAAGCCTTGATGCAAGCTCTATGTACCCGGAATTGAGATGTTCCTGCAAACGCTTTGCCATTTCCCCTACTAACTCTTAACTCTTAATTCTTAACTCTTAACTCACCTCGATGTCCTCTACGTCTGTGACGCGGTCGCTCCATCCGTTCATGATGACGGCGGGGCCGTGTGTCGGGAGGCTAAT
>CAMKTM010000202.1 GCA_946415695.1 uncultured Prevotellaceae bacterium
AATACTTTGTATCAAGCAAATAGAAAATCACTATTTTTTAAGTGACGAAGTCAGGGGCGTTCCCCAAGCTCCCATACAATGAGAACTTGCAGAAAGCCCTGTGACTTCAAGGGAGAAATCAATGCTTTGGATATTTTCCCCTTGACGCCAATCGTTCTTTTTAGCCCGAATAGGTCATCTCTTCGGGGAAAGCTCATATAACAAGTATTTTTCCCTCTTCTGCTTGAACTCCTCCACCTCGTCCTTCCAGCGGGCCCGGATTTCTGCTTCGCTGCGGCCTTCTGCTATCATTTCGCGGACGTAGGTCTGGCCCAGCAGCTTGTCGAAGAAGGATGTGAAGAACCCGTCCGCCTTCCCTTCAGCCTTCAGGCACCGATAGGCATCGATGACGTAGGCCAGGCTCATCTGCCCGCGCCATATCGAATCGTAGGGAAGGGTCGAGAGGTCCTGACCGTAGCACTTCTCCCCGAGCAGAACGGGACGCGTGGCTCCCGGCATGCTCTGCGGGGTGAAGGCGTAGCTGTGGCATGCTTTCATCGAGGGATGTCCGTACTGCTGAAAGGGCTTGTCCGTGCCGCGACCCATGCTGACGACTGTCCCCTCGAACGGGCAGAGCGAGGGGTAGAGGTAGATGGCCTGCATGTTGGGCAGGTTGGGCGATGGCGCTATAGGCAGGGTGTAGTGGGTCTGGTGGGTGTAGTTCAGACAAGGGATGACGGTCAGCTTGCACGTATTGCCTTCGTTCAGCCACTTCTCGCCAACAGCCATGCGTGCCAGTTCGCCCAGCGTCATGCCGTGAACGACGGGGATGGGCAGGTATCCCACTCCGCTGCGTAGCGACATGTCCAGAATCGGTCCGTCCACATAGTGCCCATTGGGGTTCGGACGGTCCAGGATGATGACCTCCCGTCCGTATTTCGCACAGGCATCCATCAGGTGGCACATGGTCACGTAGTACGTGTAATAGCGCAGACCAACGTCCTGAATGTCAACCAGCAGCACGTCGAACAGGCGCATGGCTTCCTCGCCGAGGTGCTTCTTCCGGTTCTGCCCGTAGAGCGAAAGGATGGGGATGCCCGTCCGCTCGTCCACTTCGTCTGCCACTACGGCTCCTGCATCGGCACGGCCTCGGAAGCCATGTTCGGGCGAGAAGACAGCTGTCACCTTTGCGCCCTTCTCCACGAGCAGGTCCAGTACATGCCGGTGGTCTTCCCCTACAAGGCCCGTTTGGTTGCTGAACAACGCCACACGCTTTCCCTCGATAAGTGGCAGATAGAGCTCTGTCCGCTCGTCGCCCGTCACCACGCGCTCAGTCGTCTCTGCCTCGTCCCTCGGAGCCTGCCGATAGTCCTGACAGCCCTGTCCATCGCAGCCACGAGGGTAGCTATATGCCGGCAGGAGCGCTAATAGGAGTGCTATTATTCTTGTTCTCATCACTTGTTGTCTTGGCTTAAAGCTTTACGGCCCGTCCTGTCTTGGCACTTCGGATGGCAGCCTCGAGGATTTGCACGACGAGGACATTGTTCTCCAGGGCTGAGAGGTCCGATGGCTGTTCCTCTATCTCGCCGCGGACGAGGGCTTTCAGGTAGCGATAGGAGTCGTTGTAGGGCGGCTGGAGCTTCGGCGCGCTGAACTCGCGGCCCTGCTTGCCATCGACGAGGAGCTGCATGCGGTTTCCGTTCCGTTGGTAGGCATAGCCTCGCGAACCATAGACGTACATGTCCTTGCGACCTGTTGGCCAGCACCACGAGCCCATTACCTGTACCGTACAGCCGTCGTACTCAAGAAGTATCGTGGCATCGTCGTCAACCAAAGGATAGACCTCGGGCTTGTTGTGCTGCAGGACGGCATAGACGCTCTTGGGCTTCTCTCCATTGAGCAGCCAAGTGGCGAGGTTGACGCCGTAGCAGCCGAAGTCGATGACAGCCCCGCCGCCGTTCTCCTTCGGGTCGGTGAGCCAGGAGAGGAACATCTGGTCGCAACCAATCTCCTTCGGACCTTCGTGCCCATCATAGACATCGATGCGATGGACTTTGCCGAACTGCCCACGCTCCACAAGATTCTTGACGTGATGGTTCGCTGCGTACCAAGTCGTCTCGTAGTTCGTCATAATCTTTATGCCGTACTTTCGGGCAAGCTGCTCCATGCGCAAGGCCTGCTTGTAGGTCGTGGCGAGCGGCTTCTCCACCATGACATGGATGCCTCGCGGAGCACAAGCCTCCACGGTGGCGGCATGATGCAGGATGCTGCCGTAATCGACCACCACCTCGGGCTTCTCCTTGTCGAGCATCTCGGCAAGCGAGGCATAGAACTTCTCCTTGGGCAGACGGCCGACAAGGTTGTTGTGGGCGCGGAAATCGTCGTTCTCCTCCGCAACGCCCACAATGACGAAGTCGCCACGATGCATGGCGTTGATGAGGTTCCAGAGGTGTCCATGTGCCACGCCCGACACGCCGATGCGCAGCGGACCCTCAGCCTTCTGAGCCATCGCGCAAACAGAAAGCATCAAGCTCAGCAATAAAACAAGTTTCTTCATAAGGGTTTATTAGTTATTTCGTTATGACGTTATGACGTTATATCGTTATGACGTTATCTCGTTATTTCGAAAAAAAATCATTAAATCGTAAATCCTTAAATCCTTAAATTCAAAAGTCTTTTCCGACGAACTCTGCTTCCTTGCTTATTGCGCCTTCCTTTGCCTTCGACGAAGGCTGGCGGAAATGATAGGAGACGCTGAAGACGATGTTTGGGTAAGTGGGGCGAACCCAGGTCTCGCTGCTCAGGAGCGAAGATGTTCGGAGGCTGTGGTAGCGGGCTGTGTGGAAGATGTCGTGGGCCACGAGTCCCAGTTGCAGTTTGCCTTGGAGCAACGACTGGCGAACCGCAAGGTCGAAGTAGACGTAGGCCTTTTCCCAACCTTGTGTGAGATGGTGTCCGCTCACGAAATGTCCGTCGAACTGCAAGGCCGTGTTCTTTGCCACACGGAAGTTGTTGATGCACCCCAACGTGCCAGTCGTGTTGTGTGTGCTGGTGCAACCTTCGTAGGTGGCTCGGAAGTTGTGGAGCGACAGGTCGCCGTTCGCCGTGAGCTGCCACCATTTCGTTGGCTTCGTCGTGACTTGCACCTCCAGCCCCTTGCGCCAACCGTTGCCGGCGTTGATGATGCTGTCGAGCGTCACACCTGCATCATAGGCACGACGGACATAATCGACCACGCCTGTCCGGCGCCTCGCATAGATGGACGCGACGAACTGTGTCTTGCCAATCATCTTGCGCCAAGACAGCTCCATCGAGTGTATGTACTCCGACTCAAGGTCAGGGTTGCCGATGATGCGCGTGTGATAGTCCTCGTAGGTGATGTAGGGCTCGAGCTTCCAGATGCCCGGGCGGTTCGTCCGACGCGAATAGCCAAGCGTAAAGGTGCCCGCCTTGTCGCTCGTGTAGGCAAGGTGAGCCGAGGGATAAAGCTCGGTGTAACGGCGATGGCGGCTGGTGATGGTGGGCAGATCCATATCGTCCTTGACGTGGTCAATGCGCAGCCCTGCGTCGAACATGAATGGCCCGAAGCGGTCGTTCACTTGGGCATAGCCGCTGTGCGTCTGCCTGCGGTAATAGAAGGGCGCATAGAGGTCGTCCTGCCAGACGAAGCTCTGACTGGGCAAGTCCCAATAGCAAATGCGGTAGTCGCCATGTTCGCTGTAAGTCGTGTACTGATAGCCAAGTTCAAGGGTGCCAGTCTGTCGGTAATGTAACTTGTAGGAGAAGGCTCCGTCGCAGTCCCAATGGTGTTCTGTCTCATAGCCTCGCGTGCCCTCTTGTCGTGCCCCGTTCAGGTCGAACATGTTGCTCTCGGTGTATTCCTCCGAGAAGCGGTCGTAGCGGAAGCGGTTCGAGACGTTGATTTCGTCGCCCCGCTCGTTGAGTTTCCAAGTATAGTCGATGGCCGTCTGGAAGAGATACTTCGTCAGCTTGTAGCGGTCGTGAGCCTCCTCCGTCCCCTCCAAAAGAGGAGAGAATGGCGATAAAGTCGAAGTAGTCAGGGTCTTATAGGTCATGTCGCCGCCCCGCGGATTGATGGTCCGGCCGCCTTGCAGGTCGATGCTGAGCAGGTGACGACCGTCGTTGAACTCATACCCGCCGTTGCCGACGAAGGTACGGAAGTTGCGGAAGC
>CAMKTM010000203.1 GCA_946415695.1 uncultured Prevotellaceae bacterium
GTGTTTGTTTAACACATGATAGGCTGTAAGTTTCCATTTTCGTCGAATTCACGTTGTATTACGTGTTACTTGACACACGCCCATATTTCCCCATACAAAAAGCAGGAGGTAGCGCGTCATGTCAGGCGGTACTTCCCGCTTTCTCTGTTTACTTGGCACGGCATGTTGCTTGCTTGTACATGTACGTGCAATTGCTTTTACATGTACAAGCAATTGCTTTTACATGTATAAGCAACGAACATGACACGAGTAAGCTGGCAACAAGCCATTTGTTTTTGGCTCCATCTTGCTGTGAAGTTGTGTGGCGGTCAATGAAACGACGATTGCTTTGGCATACGCTTTTGTAGATAAATATGCATTTTTTATGTATTTTTTTTGTATTTCTCGCTCTTTTTCGTAACTTTGCAGTCAGAAGTGCTAAAAATGTCGGAAGAAAAGTCGCATAATGAAGAGATGCCTTGGCTTGTGATGTACAGCAACAGCGGCGATGTTGGCATCATTGATACGCTTGAGGAAAAGAAGGCAGAAAGCGAGACAACGGGAATTCTGGATTTCTTTGTCCCGCTCGATGTGACGCGTATCATGGTGGACGACAAACCGATTGAGCACAAACGGCTTATCGCGGGAAACTACATTTTCATCCAAGCCACGAAAGACGACATTCTCCGTCTCAGGCAAGAGCCGCCTTTCGATGCGACACTCCGTTTCCTCCATCCCTCTTCATCTCCAACGGGCTGCATATATATCCCCGACGATGAGGTGCAATCGCTGCGCCTTGCCGTAGGGCTGATGGACGGCGAAGCGGAGTATTTCGTGCCGAGCAATAAGGATTTGGTGGTGGGGGACTTCGTCTATGTCATCGACGGCTTGTTCAAGGGCGTGAAAGGTGTGCTGGAGAGCGTGAAAGGTCACGAGGGAGGACGGGTGATTGTGCCGCTTGGCGATGTGCTGGCTGTGCGTACGCCAAGAATCTCTGCCGACGACCTTCAGCTTCTCGACCTTGCCAAGATTACCGACAGCCAAGTGGGCTCCTACACTTCCAGGGCGTACAAGAAGGTGCGCAGTCTTACCAGCGACAGCGAACGTCTGCTTGCCGAAAAGGAGAAGATGGGTAGCCTTAGCGAAACGTCCAGGAAAGAGGCGCAGCGGCTCATCCTCCGCTTCTCGCAGTTGAAACTTGGCGGAAAGATACGGTTTATGCATGCCCAAGCCATTTATAACATCCTGCTGGCTTTGGACGAGACAGAAGGCGAACTGTTCTTACGATACAAGAACATGCTGCCGTGATGGGAATTGAGAGTCTGTTGAGAGTTTAGAGTTTACTGTTTACTGTTTAGAGTTTACTGTTTAGAGCCAGTTTAGAGTTTAGAGTTTAGTGTTGAACTCTCAACAGTAAACAGTAAACAGTAAACTCTAAACTGAACTACTCCTTATTCATCTCCTGCGGGATTCTGAAGCTTGTGTAGAGTTCGAGTACGCAGCCGATGGTGAGGGCCACGACCCATTCCCGGCGGCGGAACGGTCCCCAGTTGTGCACTTGCATACTCATCATCACCAATGCCAGTACGAAGAAGCAGCAGGCCAGGAGTTGCTGTCGGCGAAGGCGCAAGAGCGTGATGTTGCGACCCATGTACTCTGTCCGCATTTGCATCAGCGTGAAGAGCAGTGTGCCTACTCCGTAAAGGCACATCCCTATCATGGGGTTCAGGATGAAAGAGGCTGCGCCGATGAGCATGAGTATGGCTCCGGCGCGGAAACAAAGGTTCTGAAGAGGTGTCAGTTCTCTCATTCCTCTCATTCCTCTTCTTCTTCTGACGCGGTTTCGGTCGGTTCGCCCACAAAGACGAACACGTCCTCGTTTGCCCGTTTCATGTGATAGCGTTCGCGGGCTATTTTTTCGACTGCCTTGGGGTTGTTCTCCAAGTTGCGGATTTTGCTGTCGGCTTCAGCGTATTGGCGCTTGTAGCTGGCTATTTCCTGTCGCAACATGTCGATGCGCACTTGCCTCGGATGGCGGTTCAGGAAACTGTCTTCGTCAACCACGCCCACGATGAGGGCTATGAATATGATGGTCAGGATGTATTTGTGCCTGCACATGAACAGCCATGCGGAATGTATCTTGCTCATCTCTCATTTACCATTTAATCATTTACCATTTAATCATCTCTCGTTTACCATTCGATGGGTCTCTTTGCCTCGTTTACCGTTATTTATTTGCAAAATTATAAAATAATGTTCAATGTCCAATGCTTAATTCTCTTTTTTTTTGTATCTTTGCACAAAATAGTGAATTGAGAACGACTAATTGGGTGTATAAACAGTAAATAGAAAAGCAAAAATGGTAAATGACTATGTTGTCTCTGCGCTGAAGTATCGTCCGCTCAACTTTGATTCTGTTGTCGGACAAAGGTCGCTGACCACTACGCTGAAGAATGCCATCAGTAGCGGCAAGTTGGCTCATGCGTATTTGTTCTGCGGCCCTCGTGGTGTGGGAAAGACCACTTGTGCGCGTATCTTTGCCAAAGCCATTAACTGCTTCGACCCTCAGGAGGGTGGTGAGCCTTGCGGCAAGTGCGAGAGTTGTCTGGCTTTCGACCAACAGCGTTCGATGAACATCCACGAGCTGGACGCTGCGAGTAACAACTCTGTGGAGGACATCCGAGAACTCTGTAAGCAGGTGCTCATTCCGCCGCAGACGGGGCGCTACAAGGTGTTCATCATCGACGAGGTTCACATGCTTTCCAGTGCTGCCTTCAATGCTTTCCTCAAGACTTTGGAAGAGCCGCCTTCCTACGTCATCTTCATCCTTTGCACCACAGAGAAACACAAGATTCTGCCGACGATATTGAGCCGTTGCCAAGTCTATGACTTCCAGCGAATGACGACGCAGAACACCATCGACCACTTGAAGTATGTGGCTGAGAAGGAAGGCTATACTGCCGAACCGGAAGCTCTTGCCCTCATAGCGGAGAAGGCCGATGGCGGTATGCGCGACGCTCTCTCCATCTTCGACCAGATGGTCAGCTTCTCGGAGGGAAACCTGACGTACGAGAATGTCTGCAAGAACCTGAATGTGCTGAGCCAAGAGTACTACTTCCAGCTTGTTGACCACTTCCTTGCCTCGCGTGTGCCGGAGTGTCTTCTGCTTCTGAACGAGGTGCTCTTGAAGGGCTTCGACGGCGGTAACTTCATAGCCGGTCTGGCCACCCATTTGCGCAACCTTCTTGTGAGCCGCGACGCCGTCACCTTGCCTTTGCTCGAGATGAGCGACAAGATGCGTTCGCGCTATCAGGAACAGGCGCAGCGATGCCCCATTCGCTTTGTTTATAAGGCGCTGAAGCTTGCCAACGACTGCGACCAAGCCTACCGCACGAGCCGCAACAAGCGCTTGCAGGTGGAGATATGCCTCATCCAATGCGCTCAGGCTGCCGATGCGGGAAATGCCGACGCTTCGGGGCTTAGCCCTGCCGAGACACTTAAACCGATTGCCAAAGAACCTGCTCCACAACAAGTTGCCAAAACGGCTGAACCAGCGCCCGTACAGCCCGCTCCCTCTGCTGCCGTACAGCCTGTCGCAACAACGAAAGAAAGTCAGGCGGAAGCGAAGAAACCGCTTCCCAAAGTCACTTTCAAACATTTCGGAGCGGGGAAGAAGGAAGAGGCCGAGGCGACATCCTCTGTCGTACAGGTAAAAGAGCCCGAGGAGAATCCTTCGGAGCCCATCAGCGACGAACGACTTGTGGCCGCCTGGTTCGCTTACATCGGCTCTCTTCCGCACGAAAGCGTCGCGCTTGCCGGACGTCTCAAAGGCTTACAGCCCATTGTCAAGAACCGCAACACGGCCGTTCTGAAGGTCAGCAATCCGCAAGTACAGCAGACGGTGGAGAGCCAGATGCCTCAGATACTTTCCGCCATGAGACGCGAACTCCGGAACTTCGGTTTCACCCTTGATGTCGAACTTGAAGAGATACAAGAAGTGGCAAAGTCCTGTAGCCCGCCCGAGATGCTCAAGATGATGCAGGCGCAGAATGCCGACGTGGGCGATTTGGTAGGCAAACTCCATCTCACTTTCGACTGATTTTCCCCTTCGGCCAAACCCTCCTTTTGCCATTGGACATAGGGACAGCGTTGTGAAACGATGTTAAAAAAGC
>CAMKTM010000204.1 GCA_946415695.1 uncultured Prevotellaceae bacterium
TCGGGGCAGTACTTCTTGATGTTCTCGCCGAAGTCGGCTGCAATCTGGCAGTTGCCCTTCAGCAGGTCCTCGCGGGTCATGCCTTCCTTACGGGGAGCACCGCCGCTGGAGATGATGTACTTGGCACCGGTGAAAGCTTCCTTTGCATCGACGGTGTAGGAGAGGTTAGCGCCGGGGAAAGCGCAGTGGCACATCTCGTCATAGACGCCGTGTACGCCGGGCTCATAGATATCATACAGACAAATGTTGGGGGTAAGGCCGAGCATCAGCACGCTCTGCACCATGTTGGAACCGATCATGCCACCGGCACCAACGATAACGAGTTTCTCGTCAGTCAGAAATTTCATGTTTTTTGTTATTTTGGTTGTTAAACGTAATTCTGAATGCAAAGTTACGAATTAGTATGCACAATACAAAATAAATAGGACTTTATTTTTATTTAAGTTTCGACATGAGCAGTCTGCTATTTTGAAAGCAATCGGCACAGGAATGATGACATTCTGTAAGATATTGCACACTTCAAAAAACGGCTCAAAAGGACCAAAAACACGCTTTTCCGGCTGATGACGCACGAAGCGTTGGCCATAGGTACGTGTACCGTTGGCCAACACTACACGTACCTATGGAATTTTCAGCATGGAGTTTTTACAGATCCGCTTTGGAAAAAAGTGTGCAAAAACAGGCAAAAACGGCCTCTTTTGCTAAGCAGGGTTTACAAAGTGGCGTTTTGTGATGGACAATCAGAAGCAGAGTGAAAGAATTAAGACGCTGAGCTTCAACTTGTTGCTGAGCGCCCCGCGATTTGAGCGCGTTTCTCGGTCTGGGGGTCAAAAAGTGCCCCCGAAAGGATTTGAAGCGATTCTGAGAGGTCTCCCTCAAAAGGGCGTGTCAGCAAAAACGCTATCTTGCTTACATTTTGTCAATATGATTTTAGGGCTCAAAAAGGGACTCGGAAAAAACAAAACGCCACTTTAACGGCACTTTTTACGTCATAGACTTGCACGAAACGGCAGAAAGACGTAATTTTGCACTATAAAAAGATTGTAAAGGGATAACAGTTAAACATTTTTACAAACATTCAAAACACATTAAAGCTATGAGAGTAATCATCGAACCTGACTATGAGAACCTGAGCCGCTGGGCTGCTGAGTACGTCGCTGCTAAGATCAACGCCGCCAATCCAACTCCTGAGAAGCCCTTCAAACTGGGCTGTCCAACCGGCTCCTCTCCCCTGGGCCTCTACAAGCACCTCATTGAGATGTACAAGGCCGGAAAGGTTTCATTCAAGAACGTCATCACATTCAATATGGATGAATACGTGGGTCTGCCCGAAGAGCACCCCGAGAGCTACCACAGCTTCATGTGGACCAACTTCTTCTCCCACATCGACATCAAGAAGGAGAACGTACACATCCTGAACGGCAACGCCAAGGACCTCGCCGCTGAATGCGCTCAGTACGAGGCTGCAATCCAGGCTGCCGGCGGCATAGACCTCTTCATGGGCGGCATCGGCCCCGACGGGCACATCGCCTTCAACGAGCCCTTCAGCTCCCTCCAGAGCCGCACTCGCGTCAAGAGCCTCACCACAGACACCATCATCGCCAACAGCCGCTTCTTTGACAACGACGTCAACAAGGTGCCCAAGACAGCCCTGACCGTCGGCGTAGGCACCGTGATGGATGCCAAAGAGGTGCTCATCGTCTGCAACGGCCACAACAAGGCCCGCGCCTTGCAGCACGCCGTAGAGTGCGCCGTCAGCCAGGAATGGACCATCAGCGCCCTGCAGATGCACCCGCACGCCATCATCGTCTGCGACGAAGCTGCCACCGACGAGCTGAAGCACGGCACATACAAGTACTTCAAGGACATCGAAAAGAATAATCTGTAATAATATGGTAACAACTCTTATTGGCATTATCACCGGCATATTGGCTGGCTTCATTGCAAGCAAACTGCAGAGCGGTTCGGGCAGGGGATTGCTCGTCAACCTCTTCCTTGGCATCATCGGCAGCGTCATCGGTAGCTGGCTCTTTGCCTTGATCGGCATCGAAGCCAACGGCTTCATCGGCTCACTGGTCTGCGCCGTCATCGGTGCACTCATCCTGCTGTGGTTTGTGTCAAAGATTAAGTAAGCACAACCCACATAGAGCGTAACAACGCACAACCAATAGCCTTTAACCACGGATTGCACGTATTACACGGACATCCCTTTGCCAACGACAAGGGAGTAGCCAATTCGTGTAACGCGTGCAATTCGTGGTTTTATGTTTAGCCCTCCTTTTGGATATGAAGACACATCTTTTCCTTATTATATCCCTCCTGTCCCTCTGTTCCCTGCCCCTTGCTTCCAAAGGAAAGCTGACGATGAGCCGCGCCCAACTGCTCGACAAGATCAAGGGCGGCTGGGCAGGGCAGACAATAGGTTGTGCTTACGGCGGTCCGACGGAGTTCTGCTATCGCGGCGTCACGATACCCGACGAAACGGAGATAGCCTATCCTGAGCACCACCTGCAGTTCCATTACGACCGCTTCCCAGGCCTCTTCGACGACGTCTATATGGACCTGACATTCGTCAAAGTGTTCACCGAGGAAGGCCTGGACGCTTCGGCTGAATCGATGGCCAAGGCTTTTGCCTACGCCCCCTACCCGCTCTGGCACGCAAACCAACAGGCACGCTACAACATCCAGCATGGCTTGATGCCACCCAAGTCAGGCTACTGGAAGAACAACCCCCATGCCGACTGCATCGACTACCAGATAGAGAGCGACTTCGCCGGCCTCATGTCGCCCGGAATGCCCAATGCTGCATCGCGCATCTCGGACAAGGTGGGACACCTTATGAACTATGGCGACGGCTGGTACGGCGGCGTCTATATGGGAGCCATGTACGCTCTGGCATTCGTCGAGAACGATGTCTTGACCATTGTCGAGCAAGGGCTCAAGACCATCCCGCAGAAAAGCAAGTTCCACAGGTGCATCGCCGACGTCATACAATGGTACAAGGAAGACCCGACAGACTGGAAGCGCACTTGGACTCTCTACAACGAGCGCTACAGCGAAGACGTAGGCTGCCCCGAACTCATCCTCGCCCCCGGCAACATCGACGCTACCATGAACTCTGCCTACGTCGTCATGGGACTGCTCTTCGGTCAAGGCGACTTCGGCAAGACAATGGAAATATCAACCCGCTGCGGACAGGACTCTGACTGCAACCCCGCTTCTGCGGCTGGCATCCTGGCCACAATGATGGGCTACAGCAACATACCCGAGAAGTGGATGCCCAACCTCCGAGAAGTGGAGGACCGCCAGTTCTCCTACACCACAATGTCGCTCCGCGATGTCTATCAGCAAAGCCTCGACCTCGCGCTGAAGAACATCGAGCGGAACGGAGGCAAGGTTCTCGAAGACAAGGTCCTCATCAAGGTACAGGAACCAAAGGCCGTCCGGCTGGAACAAGGCTTCGTAGGCATGACGCCTCAACCGCTAACAGAGGGCATTGAGCACCTCGGTAATCCCGACAACGGACAGAATGTCATCGAGTTCAACGGCATCGGCATCACCGTCTATGGCAACATCGACTGCCCCGACAAGACCTACGAGGCACAGCTCGAAGTAACAGTTGACGGCAAACGGGACCGCGTGATGACGTTCACCTCCGACTTCCATAACCGCACAGCCGACTGCCTTTACTGGAACTACGACCTCCGCGACGGCAAGCATCGCATCGAGTTCCGCCTGCTCAATCCCCGAGAGGACGCCAACATCAAAGCCTGGCGCGTTATACGTTATGAAAAGGTGAAAAAGTAAAAAGGGGGAAAGGCAAAAAAGGGAAAGGCAAAAGAATTAAAGGGATGGCAAGAGCCTTTGTCTGTAAACAAATGTTAAATTGCAGGCATTAGGAAATAATTTTTCACTTTTCACTTTTCACTTTTCACTTTTTATCGTACCTTTGCACCGCCAAAGGAAAATGTGGGAATAAGAGATTAAGATAATAAGAAAAGGACGCAATCCTGCACTTCTTCATTTCATATTTTCTTATTTTCCTAACACGGTGCCTATAGTTCAGTTGGTTAGAGCGTCAGATTGTGGTTCTGAATGTC
>CAMKTM010000205.1 GCA_946415695.1 uncultured Prevotellaceae bacterium
CGCTCGAAAAAGCTCAAATAAATTTGGCTTTTTGCTCGCTTATTCGTACCTTTGCGGAGTAAAACCAAAAATCATTAAAGGTATGTTCAGCAAAGAAGACATCCTGCAGATTCAGCAGAAAGGTATGAGCGAGGCGCAGATTCAGGCGCAGTTAGAGAGTTTCCGCAAAGGCTTTGACTTCCTCAAGTTGCGAGGAGCGGCTGCCGTTGGTGATGGCATCATTGCTCCGAAGGACGATGAGGCTGAGGCTTACATTCAGGCATGGAACGACTACAAGTCGGAAGGCCACGCCATTACGAAGTTCGTGCCTGCCAGCGGTGCAGCCAGCCGTATGTTCAAGAATATGTTTGAGTTCCTGAATGCCGACTACGATGAGCCGACCACGGACTTCGAGAAGGTGTTCTTCGCCCACATTCACAGCTTCGCTTTCTTCGATGCGCTCAACGATGCTTGCTTCCTGAACGAAGGCAAGGGCGTGGACGCTCTCATCGAGGAAGGTGAGTATAAGGCTGTCGTCGCCAATATGCTCGAAGAGGAGGGCTTGAACTACGGCCAGCTGCCGAAGGGCTTGTTGCAGTTCCACTGCTACGACGACTGCGCCAAGACGCCTGTCGAGGAGCACCTCACCGAGGCTGCTCTCTATGCCAGCAGCAGGGGAGAGGCCGAGGTGCATTTCACCGTCAGCAGCGAGCACCGCGAACTCTTCCAGCAACTCATCGGGCGCGTTCTGCCAGAGGCTCAGGAGAAGTTTAAGATTACCTACAAAGTGTCGTTGAGCGAGCAGAAGCCAAGCACGGACACGATTGCCGTCAACATGGACAACACGCCTTTCCGCACCAGCGACGGCAAGCTCCTCTTCCGCCCAGGCGGTCACGGTGCGCTCATCGAGAACCTCAACGACCTGCAGAGCGACATCGTCTTCATCAAGAATATAGATAATGTGGTGCCCGACCGCTTGAAGTCCGATACGGTCTTTTGGAAACAGGTCATTGCCGGCGTACTGGTGCAGGCACAGAAGCAGGTGTTCGCCTATCTGCGCTTGCTCGACAGCGGCAAGTACAATCACGACGACCTTGAGGAAATCATCCGCTTCGTGCGCCACACGCTTTGCTGCGACGTGCCTGGCCTGAAGGATATGGAAGACACAGAACTGAACATCTTCCTGAGGAAGAAGCTCAACCGGCCCATCCGCGTCTGCGGCGTGGTGAAGAATGTCGGCGAGCCCGGCGGCGGTCCATTCCTGGCATACAATCCCGACGGCAGCGTCTCGTTGCAGATACTGGAGAGCAGTCAGATTGATCAGAACAACCCCGAGTACATGGAAATGTTCACGAAGGGCACGCACTTCAATCCTGTTGACCTCGTCTGCGCCATCCGCAACTACAAGGGAGAGAAGTTCTGCCTTCCCGACTTCGTTGACCCGGCGACAGGCTTCATCTCCTATAAGAGCAAGGACGGCAAGGAGCTGAAAGCCCTCGAGCTGCCAGGACTTTGGAACGGAGCCATGAGCGATTGGAACACCATCATGGTTGAGGTGCCGCTCACAACATTCAATCCCGTCAAGACCGTCAACGACTTGCTGCGACCACAGCATCAGAAGGATTAGGGATTAAGGATTAGGTATTAGAGAAAAGAGAGTATTTCAGGATAATGAAAACAGACATACAAATAGCAAGGGAAGCATCACTGCTTCCCATTGCTGCTATTGCCGAAAAACTCGGCATACCAGAGGGGAAAATTGAACCTTACGGACATCATATCGCCAAGGTTCCCGTCTCGCTTATTAGCGAGGAAAAGATCAAGAAGCACAAACTTATTCTCATAACGGCCATCACGCCGACAAAGACCGGGATAGGCAAGACGACGGTCAGCGTAGGCCTTGCGCTTGGCATGAACCGCATCGGCAAGAAGACCGTCGTGGCATTGCGTGAGCCGTCGCTCGGCCCTTGCTTTGGCATGAAGGGTGGCGCTGCCGGCGGCGGCTATGCCCAAGTGCTGCCGATGGACAAGATAAACCTCCACTTCACGGGGGACTTTCATGCCGTCACCAGTGCACACAACATGATAGCGGCTCTCCTTGACAATTATATCTATCAGCACCGCGACGATGGTTTCGCCATGAAGGAAGTGTTGTGGAAACGTGTCCTCGACGTCAACGACCGCAACTTGCGATACATCGTCACCGGACTTGGAGCTAAGACCGACGGTGTGACGATGGAGAGCGGCTTCGACATTACGCCAGCCAGCGAGATCATGGCTATTCTTTGTCTGGCAAAAGACCTTAAAGACCTGCGTCGCCGCATAGAGAACATTCTGCTCGGCACCACCATCGACGGTAAGCCCTTCCGCGTGAAGGACATGGGCGTTGCCGGCTCCATCTGTGCCTTGCTCAAGGATGCCTTGTACCCCAATCTCGTGCAGACGACGGAGCACACGCCGGCCTTTGTCCACGGCGGTCCATTTGCCAACATAGCCCATGGTTGCAATAGCGCTCTCGCCACGCGTCTGGCCTTGACCTTCGGCGATTATGTCGTCACGGAAGCAGGCTTCGGCGCTGACCTCGGTGCTGAAAAGTTCTTCGACATCAAGTGCCGCAAGAACAATTTGCAACCTGCCTTGACAGTGCTCGTGGCTTCCACGCAGGGCTTGAAGCTGCATGGCGGAGTCCCCGAGGCAAGCATCAAGGAACCCAATGCCGACGGGCTTCGCGAAGGCTTGAAGAACCTCGACCGGCACATTGCCAACCTGAAGCGCTTCGGGCAAAGCGTGGTGGTCTGTTTCAACCGCTTCGCCACGGACATTGACGATGAGATAGAGCTATGTCGCCTGCATTGCAAAGTGCTCGGCGTAGGCTTTGCCATCAACAATGCCTTCAACGAGGGAGGCAAAGGAGCAGAGGAACTGGCGCACCTCGTCGTGGATACCATCGAGACGAATCCCAGCAAGCCCCTGCAACTCTGCTATCCCGACGAGTGGACCGTCGAGCAGAAGGCTGAGGCTGTAGCAACGGAGATATATGGTGCAGACGGAGTTACTTTCAGTTCTGCGGCACGCAAAAAGATTGACAAGATAAACCAGATGGGCATATCACATTATCCCATCTGCATTGCCAAGACGCAATTCTCCTTCTCGGCCGATGCAAAGGCATACGGCGTGCCCGAAGGCTTCAGCATCAACATTCGCGACATCGTCATCAATTGCGGCGCGGAAATGCTTGTCCTCATCGCAGGCGACATCATGCGAATGCCGGGACTGCCCAAGAGCCCTCAGGCAGAACGCATCGACCTCACCCCCGAAGGCGAAATCGACGGACTGTCATAAACCCAAATCTCTTTTTGGGAAATATACACGCCACGCTCTTGTTGCCATAAAGGCACGCTCTTATTGTCAACGCGGCACGCTCTTATTGCCAACGCGGCACGCTCTTATTGGAACGAGTCGGCAGGTTTGTTGGATTTTCCTACTTGTCCTCGAAGTAGATGCGTTTCACGCGTGGCGCTATGCCGGTCAGTATCTCGTAAGGGATGGTGCCGCAGCGGGAGGCCAGTTCGGACGGGGGCAGGGCTTCGCCGAAGATGGTGGCGCGGTCGCCCTCGCGGCAAGGTATGTCAGTGACGTCTATCATGCAAACGTCCATGCAGATGTTGCCTACGTACTCGGCCTTTTGCCCGTTCACGAGGCAATAGCCTTTCCTGTTTCCGAGGAGGCGGTTCAAGCCGTCGGCATAGCCGATGGGCAGGGTGGCGATGCGGCTGTCGCGGTCGAGAACGGTGCGACGGCTGTAGCCCACGCTCTCGCCTGCAGGGACGTCGTGAATCTGCAGGATTGTGGTGCGCAGCGTGCTGACGGGGTGGATGGCCTTGCCGGTATAGCTGCTGATGCCGTAGAGGCCAAGTCCGAGCCTCACCATTTCGAGATGTCTTTCGGGGAAGCGCTCGATGGCTGCACTGTTGCAGATATGCCGCAGGATGGGGTG
>CAMKTM010000206.1 GCA_946415695.1 uncultured Prevotellaceae bacterium
TGATGAAGCCGCTGCTGTACTTGCTCTTGAAGGGGAAGAAGCCGTAGGGAATGGCCAGCGGCAACGGCACATCGCATATCACGAGGTAAGTGGGGCCGAAGACGACATCCTTGCCCGGCCGCACCTTGGCCCGCGTCATGTTCAGGTAGAAGTGGGGATGCTGAGCGTCGCAAGTCGAATAGTAAGCCTTCTTGACATACATCGTCCCTAAGCTGTCGCGCTTGCCGTCGATGCTCTTCATGTACCCTTCGCCCTGCTGAGTAAAGACATTGGAAATGAAAGCTTTGCGTGTCTTGAAGTTATAACTGATGCTATCCGGTTCGTACTCGTCGGAGCCTTGCTTGAAAAGAGGCTTTCCGGTGACGTTGCCCGTGGAGTCCGTGCGGCCGGTGGCATGGACGAGGCTGCTGTCGATGGAGATGTTGATGATGTCGGCCTCAAGCTCCAGGTTCTGATAGTTCACCTTGCTGCCGCCATAAAGGTGGGCACGGGAACGTACGTAATCGAACGTAATGGAGTCCTTAGCTGAATATGTGACGGGCAAGTCCAGGGCATTCTTGCTCTGAGGCATGGAATCGACGGTCGCCGTGTCTTGCTGCACCACATTTTCCGGACGTGCCATGATTTCCGGACGCTTTAAGGTATCAGGCAAAAGGGTATCGGGCAAAAGGGTATCTGACAAAAGGGTGTCAGGCAAAAGGGTGTCAGACAAGAAGGTATCTGGCAAGACGGCATCCGGCCGGAAGCTATCCGAGCGGAGCGAATCGGCATCGCCACGCTGGAAAGCAATCCCAGACTTACCCTGCAGCCGCCCACCTACGGCTCCCGCAGGACGAGCTGCCACTGACACCAAAACATAGCAGACTGCCAATATCGATATTAGTCTTGCCTTCAAAACTTACCTATATTAATTCCAAGCATTATTGGATACCTACTTTGAACAGAAGCTAATACTTCCAATTTGCAAAGGTAAGACTATTTTTCGAGACTTGACGCCTTTTTCACTTATTATTATGCTTTTTTTACTTTGGCGCAACCAAAAACAGCCAAAGAAGCCTCTCCCTACACTATCAGCGAAAGGACAGCGCCCCAATGGGCAAGGGCACCGAGCAGGACAAAGACGTGCCAAATGGCATGATAGTGAGGGCGGTCGTCGTGGGCAAAGAAGTAAGTGCCTGCCGTATAGGCGACGCCCTCCGACAAAAGCAAACCTATCGTGACTGGCGTCAAAAGCTTCATCACAGGCTCAGCAATCAGCACGATGCTCCAGCCCATAATGAGATAAATGGCAAGCGAGAGCCGCGGCCAACGCCCTATGGCAAAGATTTTATAGAAAGCGCCGGCTACCACGACCATCCATTGCAAAGCAAAGACCGTCCAACCAAGCCAGCCTCCCACGACACCGATGAGGATGGGCGTGTAGGAACAGGCTATCATGACATATATACTGATGTGGTCGCACTTCCGCAACGCATCCTTCAGTCGCCCCTCGCGCACCCAATGATAGACCGTACTGCTAAGGAACATGAAGAACATGCCGAAGAGGAAGCAAACAACGCCAAACGCCATTTGCCAACTCACTTCTGCTGCCAGCCAGACAAACCAAATGGAACTCAGGGCAAAGACTGCGCCGCCGAAATGCGTCCAAGTGTTGCCAAGCTCAGTCTTTTGAGGCCAGAACTTCTTCGATAGCATCTTGTGTTTGCCTTGTCAGTTCCTCATAAGACAATTCTCCTGCCCCTGGCTCCTTGCTCCTTGCCCCATTGATGGCAGGCAGGTACGTCACGTCAATGTGTTTGGGTCTCAACAAACTGTGACCGCGAGGCAATGCTTCGAAAGCACCGCGAATGCAAACGGGGACGATGGGTACATCAAGCTCCTTGGCAAGAATGGCGAAGGTCTTCTTGAAGGGAATCGTCTGTCCGTCGTGAGTGCGTGCCCCTTCTGGGAAAATGATGACGCGATGTCCTTCGCGAAGCACTTTGGCGAGCTTCAGGATGGACTCCCTGAGGTTGGCACGTTCCATGACAATCACATTGCTCTTGGCTGCCAGGCTGCGACGCCTTTGCCCCTGGACATGTTCCTCTGTGGCATAGAAGAAGTACTCTCCAAGCGTACTCCACGGCAAACCGGCGAGCACAAGCGGTGCGTCGGAATAGCTCTGATGGTTGGGGGCAAGGATGCAGGCACCCGAAGCAGGGATGTTTTCCTGTCCCTTGATAGTAAGGCTGTTGTAGCAATGGAAGAACCATTTGAAGAGCCTTGAGACAAAGCGATAAGCAAAGCCTGCCGTAGGCAATGTCAGGTTGTCCACAGGGCTGTTGAGGAGTTGGTGCCAATCCACTTCTTCTGCTTCCATTCGTGTTTTCTGATTGGCCACATACCGCGCCAATGCCTCTATGCTGGGGAAGCCCGGCATCGCATCGATGCCGATGGATGTGCCGAAGGTGTTCTCGATGAAGGTTTGCAGACTTATCTTGTCGAGGGAATCGAGAGCGAGGTCCGTCTCAATATGATCGGCGGCATGTACCTTGATTCCTTTTTCTGCCTCGATGAAGCGTTTGAGCAAGAGGTATTCTTCGAAATCGGGTTCCGGTTTGGCTTCGTGCTCTCTGCTCCTTGCTCCCTGATCCTCTTTGAGGATGGCTGTGAGTTTGTAGCGTTGCAGTTTGTCGAGCCTTGTGCGAGGCAGTTCCCCGCGATAGACGAGCACGGACATTATCTTTTTGTAGGCAGAGACGGTCATGTTGTACGGCTCCAGCACTTCTCGCTTCAGTTGGGCCGCCACTTCGTTATCGGTCAAGGTGGAAGCCCACAACGGCTGTGGCACGATAATGGCACGCAGCATGTCGCCATCCTGCACGACGGCTGCCTCTTTGACGAGCTTGTCGTACTTTTCCAGTTTATACTCTATCTCGCTGGGTTGCACGTTCTTTCCGTTGCTGAGGACGATGATTTCCTTCGTTCGGCCGGTAATGGTGATGCGTCCAGCGGAATCAAACTGTGCGAGGTCGCCTGTGTGCAGATAGCCGTCGCTGTCTATCACCTGGCTGGTCTCTTCGGGTCGGTTATAGTAGCCCTTCATCAGGTTCGGTCCTTTGACGCAGAGTTCGCCGTCAACCAACTTGCAATCGACGCCCGGCAGGGGCAGTCCGGAGCATCCGGGAATGATGTCGCCAGGGCGTGTGAAGGCAATGATGGGAGCTGTCTCGGTCATGCCGTAGCCCTCGAGCACGTCGAGTCCAAGCGTACGCAGTCCTTCGCCTATCTCTTTGTCCAAGGCAGCTCCGCCGCTGACGAGGAAATCGAGATGTCCGCCCATTTTCTTCCTGACGGAGGCGAACACGAGGCGGCTGAGCGTTCTGCTCTTCACCATGCTGCAGATTGCGAAGAGGATGCGTCCGGCAGGCGATTGGTCAATCTTCTTTTTGATGCCTGTATAGAGTGTCTGCCAAAGCCTGGGCACTCCTATCATAATGCCCACCTGGCCGCGCTGAAGTGTGTCCATGATGTCGGGGCCTGAAAGCGAGGGGCAGATGGCAATGCCGCCGCCCATATAAAGCGGAGCGATAAGGGAGCCCATTAAAGGCAGGACATGATGGAGGGGCAGGAGGACAAGGACTCGGCGTTTTTCGGTATAGATGGGGACATCGAAGGAAACGCTATGGACGTTGGCTTTCAGGTTGGCAAAGCTGAGCATGACGCCCTTTGGCGAACCCGTTGTGCCTGAAGTATATATTATGACCGCCGTGTCGCTGTTGTCGGGTTCGCTGAGTGCAGACCAGGGGAGGTAGGAGCATGGAGGCTCACCTTGCAGCGAAAGTTGTTCGTAATCGTCGATGATGAGAACTTGTGGGCAGGAGCTTTCTTTAGGGGCAAGGGGCAAGGGGCAAGGGGCT
>CAMKTM010000207.1 GCA_946415695.1 uncultured Prevotellaceae bacterium
CATGTTTACTTTTTGTTGATTTCTACAAATTCTAAGGGCAGGACGATATTCTCGACATTGACAGCCTCGGCAAACAATGGGGCAATCTCCTCTTCGCTGAAGCCTGCAATGCCGCAGCCAATCTTCGTGACAAGGAAGCGCAGTTCGGGATGGCTCTTGGCGAAAGCGATGAACTCATCGACGTAAGGCTTGACAGTCTCCACGCCGCCCTGCATAGTGGGAATGGCGTAACTCTGTCCTTGCAGCCCCACGCCTTGTCCCCAGACAGCGCCAAAGCACCGGTAAGCCGTAGCTGCTGCACCGCCGCCGTGCATCCCTGCCAGGTTGGAGCCAAAGACGAACACCTCATCCTCGGACAACTCCCTGATAAACTCCGGCGTATATTTTGCCCTACCCTTCTCGTCTAACTCCTCAGCCTGCGGATTCTCTTGCTGCCGCCCAACATGAAACTTATAGAAACTATCAACCATAGCCTTTTCTTCCTAATTAGTGCCACAAAGATAGCGTCTTTTTACTTACTAAGCAAGAAACTTTGAAGAAAGTTTAGCCCTTTTGCTTATAGATTAAAAAATAATGTGTAAATTTGCATCAACATTGACAACAGAAGCTATGATGATACTGCTTGCGTGGGGCATCTTCCTTTGCCTCGTTTATCTGATGCTGTGGGGCGACACGTTCTACTACAGATACAATCTGCCCAAGACCTGCAAAAAGATATTTGATGCTTTTACCGAAGAGGAATAATCTGCAGCTGCGACTGCTGCTCTGCCTTCTGCTTGTCTGCTGCCAGAAGATTGACCTGACGGTTGACCCTGAAGGCGGTGGCTCATCAGACGATGCGGAAGAGTCTGTCACCATTACCGGCACTGGCGAAGGCTCGAAGGAATGTCCCTACACGGTAACGGACATCCGCAGCATGTCCCTCTCCGGCAGCGAAGCCGTGTGGGTGATTGGCTATATGGTAGGGACGGCGCCACGCTCCATGAGCAACGCCACGTTCAGCGCCGATGCCGAGAACCAAAGTAACATCCTGCTCTCCAATGATTCTCTCTGCACAGACACTGCCCATTGCATTCCCATCGAGCTTTCTTCCGAGAAATGGAGGAAGAGCTTTTCACTGCCTCAGAATGTGGGGCACTTCCACGGATGTCTCCTCGTAAATGGCATTCCTTCCCGCTACCTAAACAGAAAAGGCCTGCGAAATGTCTCCGCAGGCCTTTGGTATGATGATTTCGATATTGCCTCTGTTGCTCCGATGGAATGGGGAACCATTACTTTTTAGCCAAAACCATTACGATGGTTACAACAGCTGAAATCACACTGATAATGCTGGCGCCTGCACTCAGGAAAGTGTAGAAGGCACTGCTCTTGATGCTCTGGCTCTTGTTCGGCTCAACATATATCATGTCGTTCTGCTGCACATAGAATGCCGGGTTCTGGAATACTTCGCTACTGGTCAAGTCGATAGAATACTTCTTGCGCACGCCGTTCTCTTCGCGATAAAGCGAAATCTTCCTGCGAAGGCCTGTATCGGCTATGTCGCCGCAACGGGAAAGGACATCCAAGATAGTGTTACGTTCGCTGGTGAGGCTTACCACTTGAGGAGCCTTCACTGCGCCCAAAACTGCCACACGGGCATTGAGCAGACGCACGGTCACCTCGGGATCTTTGATAAGGTTGGCATTAATGATGCTCTCCTCGATGCGCTTGGCGGCTTCGTCGGTAGTGAAGCCTGCCACATTCACGCGTCCCACGGCCGGAAGCGTCACAAAGCCTTCGTTGCTCACCGTATAGCCGTAGGCATTGGTCATCGAACCTGAGCTGCTGATGCTCGAGGCATTGGTGTTGCCGGCCGTACCCATCGTCACGTCCTGTGCAAAGATGGTAAGCAGTTCGGGTTCGCTGCATGTAACTTTGATGAGCACCTGGTCGGCTGGCTTCAGACGCATCTCATATTGTTGCAAGATCTGCTGCCCTTGCTTGAGGACTTCGTCCGAATTCTGGAAATAGACAATTTTTTTAGTTGACACACAGCTCGACATCAGCAACACAGCTACCAATGCGAGCAGAATGGATAATGACTTTTTCATAGTGATTCTTTTGTTTTGCTGTGCAAAGGTACATATTTTTCTCTTATCTGCAAAGCAGAGAGCAAGAAAAATAGATTATTAGATTAAGGTTTAGAGATTTATTGCCTTATTTCCCAAAATTCTTAACTCATAATTCTTCATTCTAAATTAAATTTTGTACCTTTGTCCCCAAAATCAAGAAAGAGCAAAAAGAAATGACAATAGCCGTTGACTTCGATGGGACAATCGTCGAACACCGTTATCCCGAAATAGGTAAGGAGTTACCCTTTGCCACTCAAACTTTGAAGATGCTTATCGAGGACCGCCATAAACTCATTCTCTGGAGCGTTCGCGAAGGCAAGCTGCTGGACGAGGCTGTGGAGTGGTGCCGCAAGCGCGGTGTGGAGTTCTATGCCATTAACAAGGATTTTCCCGAAGAGGATCTCGACAAGAATCAAAGCTTCAGCCGCAAGCTCAAGGCTGACGTCTGGATTGACGACCGCAACATCGGCGGCCTGCCCGACTGGGGAACCATCTACCAGATGATTACTGAGCGCAAGACTTACGAACAGGTGCTCACAGAACGCTTGGCGCACACGGAGCCGAAGCCCCAGAAGAAATGGTGGCAATTCTAATCGGATTTATTGTTAAAGAATGATTCAGAGTCAGGAAATCACCTTAATATGGAAAATTCTTCACTCTTCGCTCTTATTTTTCTCTTTTTCACTTTTCACTTTACACTTTTCTTCGTATCTTTGCACAGCAAATAAGAAATAACTACACTAAAAACATACTACTATGAAACAGAATCTGGGTATCATCCTCATCGTGCTCGGCGCACTGATGCTCATCATCAGCTACTTTGCAGATTTGATGGACTACAACTTCTATAACGTCGGCGCACTTCTCATCATCATTGCAGGCATCGTTGCACACATCGTCATCACAAAGCGCTCATAGCCATTCGCCCATTTCGCACATCATTACCCTAAAGAAGCCATGACAACCGCCCGCAAAGCAATGGCTCTTTTCGCCATATTGTGCCTGAGTCTCAATGCTTCGGCACAGTTTGATGATGAATATACCGTAGAGGAATGGACCCTCGACGAAGAGGAAGAAGCACCTAAGCCACAGCATAAGGAATACAAGAATGCCCTTTATCTGCAATACTCCCCTTCGCGCTATAAGGTGAGCGACGACAGCCGCTTTCGCTTCAACGAGTTCCTGTTGGGCTACAATCGCCTCATTCAGGTCATTGAGGAGCAGCCGTTCTTCGTCGAGGCGGGAGCAAGCATCAAGTTTTCTTGGTCAAAGGACAGATTGAACGCTCGCGCCCTCACATTCCGAGTCCCGGTCAATGTCCTCTACAAGTTCTACCCCTGGAAGGACAAGGACTTTGCGATAGCTCCCTTCTCGGGAGTTTCCATCCGTGCCATAGCGATGGCTCGTGACCTTACGGGCGAAGAGAGCACCAATCTCCTTCGGGACGGAGGATGGAAAAGTTTCCAGGTGACTTGGCAGGCAGGTTTACGCTTCTATCTGAAGCGATACTTCCTTGGCATCAGCTACTCTCGCGACTTCCGCGACTCAAGCAAATTCCCATGTGTCAGCGAGAGCGGCATACATCTGGGGTGCTGCTTCTAAACTTTACATTATTATATATAAAGCGTGAGCTTGAAGAAAAAAGACATCACATTTCAAGGACATCGCACATCATCAAAAAAAACGAGGCACGCTCTTATTGAAATAAAGGCACGCTCTTATTGCCAACGAGGCACGCTCTTATTGCCAACGAGGCAC
>CAMKTM010000208.1 GCA_946415695.1 uncultured Prevotellaceae bacterium
CATTGAGCATTGACCATTGGCCATTGTGGTGGCTGAGCTATGTGACAGAGTTCCGGCAAACAGCTTGTTCACGATGTCTGTCTCACCTTCGAAGAAGTCGGGCAGGGTGAGGAGAATGATGGGGAGAGAGGGGAGGGATGAGACTCTGTCGAACGATGCATCCCAGTCTTTCCATACGGGTTCGCGTCCCAGTTGCTTCAGTCGAAGCTCTATCTCCTTTGCTGTCCGCTCGTCGGAGACGGTGAACTGCTCGAGTGCCTGCGGATAGGTGTGATAGCCTCCCGGATTGACCTTCGATTCTGCCGACATCGTCGTCACGCCGAGTGTACACATGTTGTCGCGGATGTAGGCTGGCTCACGGGTGGAGTAGGAGATGTCAACGTCGTGGTCGAAGATGCGCATGGCAAAGGTGGCCTGTGCCAACTGGCGGTCCGTCATGATGCAGTTGGGCTGGAAGCCCTCGTTCTGTGCAGGTCGCATTCGGGGGAAGTTGATGCTGTACTTCGTGCGCCAGTAGTGCTTCTGCAGGTAGCGCAGGTGGTGTGCCATCATGGTGACGTCCGTGCGCCACTCCTTTTCCAGTCCAATGAGTACGCCCATGCCGATGGAGTGCACACCCGCCTGCCCCATACGGTCGAAGCCGTCGCATCGCCACTCGAAGCGCGACTTCATGCCTCGGGGATGATAGAGCTGGTAGTTGTCCTTGTGGTAAGTCTCCTGGAAGCAGATGACGCCATTGAGCCCGTGCCTTGTCAGCTCCTTGTACTCTTCGGCTTTTAAGGGCATGACCTCTATCTTGATGTTCGAGAAGTAGCGCTTCGCAATGTCGATGGCTTTTGCGAGATACGGTACACCGGCCTTGGCAGGATGCTCTCCCGTGACGAGCAGTATGTTCTCGAATGGTGCGAGCTTCTTTATGGCACGGTACTCGTCCTCTATCTGCTCGGGTGTGAGGATGGTGCGTGCCATGGGGTTCTCTCGGTGGAAGCCGCAATAGACGCACGAGTTCGTGCAGGCATTGGTGATATAGAGGGGGATGAACATCGACATGGTGCGTCCGAAGCGTTCCTCTGTATAGTGTCGTGAGAGCCGTGCCATCGTCTCGAGGTACGGCTCAGCAGCGGGGGAGATGAGGGCCATGAAGTCGCTGACGTTGAGGTGGCTCTTGCTTAGGGCCCGCCGCACGTCGGTCTCCGTCATCCCTGCAATGCGCTCCGTTGTCTCCTCCCAACTGATATTCTTTAGTTCTTCACTGAACATGAAGTCATTTAGTGTATTGATGTTTGATGTTCGCCATTTTGCAAATGGTAGTGCAAAGGTACGACATTTAATTCACAATTCACAATTCGCGGGCAACAAATTCCTTTATTTCTTGTGTTTCAGTAAGACTTATGTCTTCTCTCTTGGGTTAGGATTTGGTACAAATTATTGCTGTCCGCTAAAAGTTTTTCATCATTGTCTGCACCTTCGATAATATCGGCACTTAGAGCAAGATGAGATTGCTTGGGGCTTGGAAATGCCATGATGGGCAAAAAGCCTGTAGGGCTTTACTTTTAGTAACCGGGGGCGAAGCCCTCGGAATCAGCGGGTAACTTGCTCCCTGCTGCCTGGAGGGCAGTACCATGAGACGCTGGGGTACTGCCTTCCAGGCAGGAGCGGGTGAGGGGGGAGCGCTATGTTCTGTCCGAGGGCTTCGCCCCCGGTTACATCAAAGTGAAGCCTTTCAGGCTTAAGATGAAAGCTGACTTTACTAAGTAGTAAAGCAGTCAGCAGATTTCCCCGGACAGCAAAAGATACAAATAAATCCCCGAGGTGCGCGGTGCACCTCGGGGATTTCGTTGTGATTCCTTTCTCCTTCAGCGAAGGGGAGTGGGTGAGGACTTTTTATTCTTCGTCCCAAGCGTCCCAGGAGTCATCTTCCTTTGTCAGCGCCTCATCGCCGCTAACTGTTTCATCGCTAATTGGCAGGCTCTCTGCCAGCATCTGAGCTGCTTGAGCTTCTTCTACCTGCAATGCAGGAATCAAATAAATCTTCTTCATAATCACATGTATTTAGAGTTTCAAGTTTATTATTGACGAGTTAGAAGAGAACTTTCTTGCCGTTCACGATGTTGATGCCCTTCTGCATCTTGTTGATGCGCTGACCAGCGAGGTTGTAGATGGAACTTTCAACTTTCAATTTTCCATTTTCAATTTCAGCAATGCCAGTTGCATCGCCGGCGAAGTCGAAGTAGAAGGCCTTAACATTGCTTGGACTCTGAATGTAAGCCTTGCCTGCAGCAATGGTTCCGCTGGTAGCTTTGTAGAAGCCTACCTTGTCGTCCTTCTTGGCGAGTACATACTGTGTGCCGTCAGCTTCTGTGTCAACGTCTGTACCCTTGAGGTCGTTGGCAATGTTGAGGGGATCCAAATCCTTTGCAGTCTTGTTGTAGTATTTGCCCTCCAAGATGACAGGAGTAGATGCTGGAACATTATCAACCTTTGTGAGCTTGATATACTTATATTCTTTTTGCTCTTCTGTTTTGCCAGTGGCAATTGTAGCAGCGTATGCCTTGACGTCACCTTTCAGGGTGTAGCCTGTTGTGGTGTCATACAATGTTGCATAGCCAGCCTCGCCAACGTAGCTAACAGGTGTGCTACCGAATGCGGGATAAGCATCTGTACCGATGAGCTGGCTGAAGGCATCACCCAGCTTGTATGCGAGTTCGCCTGTAGCAAGAGCTGCATCGGCAACCATAGCAGGTTTGCCATTTGCAGTATTTTCAGATGTGTTGTCTGTGCCGCTTGTCTCTGTGTAGTAGCAGTTCGTGAAGTAGCAACCGTTGTTGCGACCGAAGGCCTTGGATGCATTTTCGCCATTCTTGATGATACCGCTGTTGTAGCAGTTGCGGACTGAAGACCAGCCACCGCCGAGCCAACCGGAGATGGCACCGCCTTCGTTGGCAGAAGTAACGTTACCTATATTGTAGCAGTTGGTAACGATGATGGATGCTTGACCATTCATGTTCACACCGATGATGCCGGCGCCATTGTTGCCGTTAGCAGTGATGGTAGCTTCGTTACCGCAGTACCAGATGTCTGTTTTCTTCGCATTGCTGCTGCCGCCGTTTGTACCGCCGACAATACCACCGACGTATGCTTTACCAGTAACAGAACCCTTGACAATCACCTTCTCAATCTTTACACCATCAGTTACGACACCGAAGAGCCCCTGATAGTTATAGCCAGGATTGTTGATGTTGAGTGTTACAGAATGACCTTGACCATCAAAATGTCCAACGTATGGATTATCTGTAGTGCCGATGGGAGTGTATGCATATTGGTTTTCTGACTCCATCGCGATGTCTGCTGTCAGCTTTGCATTAGCTTCTACGTTTCCTTCGTTCGCGATATGTGAGAACCAGTTGAGTTTGTACATATTGTCAATTTCATATGCACCGTCAACGAGAGGCAGGTAATTGACATCTGTCTTGCTACAGTATTTACAATATCCATTTTCATAACTATGATCAGGTATAGTAGACTCAGAGGTGTTCGAATATGTACCTTCGCCTTCTGGCTTGTTAGGACACAGGTATGTTGCATTTAGATAAACCTGAGCACCTTCCTTTGCAAATGGGATAGGATATTGATCTTCACCCAACTTCTGATACCATGCGATGTCAGTTTGGTCGCCATTCAGCAAGTAGCAGAGTTCGCCGGAAGCAAGCTTTGCATCATTGGTACTGGTATAGTAGCAGTTAGTAGTAGAAGGATCGTGACGTGCAAACTCAGCACTATTGCCATTCTTTGTGTATTCAACAGGAGCAACGTAG
>CAMKTM010000209.1 GCA_946415695.1 uncultured Prevotellaceae bacterium
CATTCCTATTCGATGAAAATTTTTGGGTGACACGATGACGAAGTCAGGAAAAAGTATTGTTAGATTTCCTTCCCATTGTGCAACATTTTTGCCTCACCCCACATTACCTTTGCGTCATAGAAACTAAAAATGAGTAAATATGAAAGCAAAGGTAATGTGTTGTTATCAAGACTTCCAAGAGGAGGTTGAGCATTTTTTGGATGACTTTTTGATGGATGTCGATACCGACCACTATTTCGACGAGATAGAAGTGAGGTTTATTAAGGCAGACGGGACATTCGGCTATGGCAGCGTGTTCGACTTGTTCTTCTATCACGACCTACTATTTTTCTGGACGCAGGACAAAGATGCCAAGAACTACATGACGCTTAATGATTTTGAATTATCAGGCCGACTGCAGTATCTGGAAGTTTTCGCCGATATCAAAATCTATCCAGTCATCTTTGCAGGCTTCTATACTGGTTATATCGATGATGCAGGACGGAAAATCTATACAGGCGATGTGGTAAAGGCCACGATGGCTACGAACATTAAGTCACCATCGTTTGGCGGAAGAAGTCGCGCAAAGGTATATGGCGGCGGATATACTACTATCGTTGGCATTGATAGCTTCGCCAACAGGAAAGATGACTACTTTTACATTCTCGACAATTGTCCTCTGCCCATGAAGTACACTATGGCTGTACGAATCATCGGCAATGTGTTCTATGACTTGAATTATGACGAGCTGAGTGTCAACATTGCCAACCGTTGTGCCATGCTCGCCTATCCGCGAGACATCAATGTGCGCAATCTGCATATCAAGATGGCACATGCCCCTTATTTTGCCAGTAGGACTTGGCAGGAGAAGGCTCTCAAGATATTAAAGGACGAGCCTATTTATGAGGATTTACCTATAACTACAAGTTGAATCGGCGCGCATGACTTCCTCCGTTCCTCTGCCTGTGTCGAGGCCTCTTGTTTTCATTATGGATTAGGCGTAAAGCATTAGACAATACCATTTGACGGGACAAAGTTACGAAAAAAGCCAAATAATTCTTCATTCTTCTCGCTTAATTCTTAATTTATTTGTACCTTTGTGCTAACAAAGCACAAATAGCCATGCAGAACCCCAGTCCATTACCCTCGCTCATCCAGAGCCAGGCCGAGAAGTACGGCAAGCGAGCCGCCATGCTTTATCGTGACGATGAACTGCAGAAGTGGAAGGAGATTTCGTGGGAAGACTATGCCCGAACCGTTGGTCGCGTCTCGGCATCGCTGCTCGAACTGGGCGTCGGCGTGCAGGAAAACGTCGCCACCTTCTCGCAAAACATGCCGGAATGCATGTACGTGGACTTCGGTGCCTACGGCATCCGCGCCGTAACCATCCCGTTCTATGCTACGGCAAGCGAGATGCAGGTGAAGTACATGGTGAGCGATGCCAAGATACGCTACATCTTCGTAGGCGAACAGTACCAGTACGACACGGCCTACCGCATCCTCAAGATTGAGCATTCCATGCGGAAGCTCATCATCTTCGACCCTTCCGTGAGGAAAGACCCGCAAGACAATGTGAGCCTCTACTTCGAGGAGTTCCTGGCTCTCTCCGACGGCAAAGACCACAGCGAAGAGATTGCCAAGCTCACGGCCGAAGCGGACGAGGACGACCTTGCCAACATCCTTTATACGAGCGGCACGACGGGCATCAGCAAGGGCGTGATGCTGACCCACCGCATGTACAACGCCGCCTTCCGCGGACATGTGGGGGCTTTGCCGCTCTCCGACAAGGACCTTATCATGAACTTCCTGCCCTTCACCCATGTCTTCGAACGTGGTTGGTCGTACCTCTGCATCAAGACGGGCTGCACGCTGGCCGTCAACCGTCACCCTGCCGACATCCTTCAGAGCCTTCGCGAAGTGCACCCCACCTGCATGTGTGCTGTGCCGCGCTTCTGGGAGAAAGTCTATAACGGGGTTCAAGAGAAGATGAACACTTCTTCCCCCATACAGCGACGGATGCTGGAGGACGCCCTTCGCATCGGCAAAGCCTACAACATCGACTACAAGATGCGAGGCCTCGTGCCGCCTTTGGCCTTGAAGATGCGCTACCTCTTCTACGAGAAGACGGTCATCGCCCTCTTGCTCAAGACGTTGGGCCTGGAGCGAGGCAACTTCTTCCCCACCGCCGGAGCCGCCATCCCGCCAGTCATCGAGGAGTTCATCCACTCAGCCGGCATCTTGATGATTGCCGGCTACGGCCTCACCGAAAGCACGGCCACCGTCTCTTGCGACCGCTGGAACAAGCCCATTACGCTCGGCTCCATCGGTCGCCCGCTCGACGGCGTCAAGATCAAGTTCGGAGAGAACAACGAAATTCTGCTCAAGGGCGACACCATCACCAAGGGCTACTACCGCAAGGCCGAGATTACGGCAATGGCAATTGACGAGGAAGGGTGGTTCCACACAGGCGACGCCGGATACATGAAGAACGGCGAACTCTTCATGACAGAACGCATCAAGGACCTCTTCAAGACAAGCAACGGCAAATACATCGCACCGCAGATGCTCGAGTCGAAGTTCTGCGTGGATCGCTACATCGACCAAATCGTCATCATTGCCGACCAGCACAAGTTCGTCTCGGCACTCGTCATTCCCGAGTACAAGTTGCTCGAAGAAGTGGCCAAGAAGCGTGGCATCGCCTTCAGCTCCCGCGCAGAACTCTGTGCCAACCCAGACATCGTGCAGTTCGTCATGGACCGCATCGACACCATCCAGCAGGACCTCGCCTCCTATGAGCAGGTGAAGCGCATCACACTCCTGCCCGAACCCTTCAGCATGGAACGAGGCGAGCTGACAAACACACTCAAAGTCAAGCGCCCAGTACTCAACGAACTCTACAAGGAACAAATCAACCGGATGTACGGGGATTAACCCATTGTTCCCATCTTCCCCATAACTCCCATCTTTCCCATAACTCCCATAAAATGATAACACAAGACCAACTAAAAGAAGTCAAGGAGCGCACCGAGCAACTCAACCGCTACCTCGACATCGACGGCAAGAAAATACAGTACGAAGAAGAGCAGCTCCGCACGCAGGCTCCCGGCTTTTGGGACGACCAGAAGCGGGCCGAGGCGCAGATGAAGCTCGTCAAAGGTTTAGAGAAATGGCTTAAAGGCTATGCCGAAGTCAAGACGCTCTGCGACGAACTCGACACTGCCTTCGAGTTCTACAAGGAGGAACTCGTCACCGAGGAAGAGGTCGATGCCATCTACGCCAAGGCCATAGCAGCCGTCGAAGAGCTGGAACTCAAGAACATGCTGCGCCGCGAGGAGGACGCCATGGACGCCGTGCTCAAGATAAACTCCGGCGCAGGCGGCACCGAGGCACAGGACTGGGCACAGATGCTCATGCGAATGTACATGCGCTATGCCGAGACGCACGGCTACAAGTGCGTGGTCAGCAACCTGCTTGAAGGCGACGACGCCGGCATCAAGTCCTGCACGCTCGAGATTCAGGGCGAGTTTGCCTACGGCTATCTCAAGAGCGAGAACGGCGTGCATCGCCTCGTCCGCGTATCTCCTTACAACGCTCAAGGCAAGCGCATGACCAGCTTCGCCAGCGTCTTCGTCACACCCCTCGTAGATGATACCATCGAAGTGAACATCGAGCAGGCACGCATCTCCTGGGACACCTTCCGCTCGTCCGGTGCCGGCGGACAAAACGTCAACAAGGTGGAGTCGGGCGTACGCTTGCGCTATCAGTACAAAGACCCCTACACGGGCGAGGAAGAGGAAATCCTCATCGAGAACACCGAGACGCGCGACCAGCCCA
>CAMKTM010000210.1 GCA_946415695.1 uncultured Prevotellaceae bacterium
CAGGAAGTTATCATCAGCCAAAACATGAGGCGTGACGTCGAAGATGCAGTTTTGAAGTGTCCGCACGACCGCCTCTTCGTGCTTACCGACACGACGACGTTGCAGTTGTGCTGGCCGCTCATCTGCGATTTGCCGTGCTTCGGAGCGGCACAGATGATAACGATTGGCGACACGGACGACAACAAGACGCTCGACTCCCTGACGCACGTCTGGACGGCCTTGCAGAAGGGTGGTGCCACGCGTCATTCCCTTCTGGTCAACCTTGGAGGGGGAATGGTGACAGACCTCGGAGGTTTTGCTGCCAGCACCTTCAAGCGCGGGTTCGCCTATATCAACATTCCGACAACACTGCTTGCTCAGGTGGATGCCAGTGTGGGCGGCAAGACGGGGATTAACTTTGGAGGCTTGAAGAACGAAATTGGCGTGTTCAACTGTGCCGCTTCGGTCATTCTCTCTCCCGAGTTCCTGCGTTCGCTCGACACGAAGAACCTCCTCTCCGGTTATGCCGAGATGCTGAAACACGGGCTCCTCAGCAACGAGGAAGACTGGGCAGAGCTGGTGAGCGTACAGACTTTTTTGAAAGGGGCAAGGGGCAAGGGGCAAGGGGCAAGAGAATACCAACTGCCAGAAAAAGGAGCAAGGAGCAAGGGGCAAGGGGCAAGAGAAATCCAACTGCCAGAGCAATTCTCCTGCTCCTCTGCCCCCTGCCCCTTGCCCCTAAACATAGGCTCTTCTGTGGCAAAGAGCGTGGGCATTAAGGAGAGAATCGTTAAGGCCGACCCCGAGGAGAAAGGCTTGCGAAAGGCGCTCAATTTAGGGCATACGGCAGGTCATGCGCTTGAAAGCCTTGCCCTGGAACAGGGAAGAACCGTTCTGCATGGTTACGCTGTGGCATGGGGGCTCATTTGCGAGCTGTATTTGAGCGTCGTGAAATGCAACTTCCCGAAGGACAAGTTCCGGCAGACCGTGCAGTTCATCAGGCAACATTACGGCGACTTCTACTTCGATTGCAAGCAGTACGAACATCTCTACGAGCTCATGCTTCACGACAAGAAAAATTCGGGCGGCATCATCAACTTCACGCTGCTTGGCGGCATCGGCGACATCCGCATCGACCAGCAGGCAACAAAGGAAGAGATATTCGAGGCGCTCGACTTCCTAAGAGACGGGTAATGACCCCCTCCAAACCTCCCCGAGGGGAGGCATACTGCCGCGAAAAACTCTCCCCCTCGGGGGAGATGGAGAGGGGTTTTGCCCACGGTATCGTCCTCTAACTTCAATATAGATAGATAATTATGAAACATTTAATACTAATGGAACACCTTATGAAACGATTTGCCTTTACTTTATTCTTCTCTATGCTCGTCGGCTTGGTTCTTGCTGCCGACTTGACGAACGCCAGATGGTACACTATCAAGGTCGCTAATGGCGGCTACCTGAGCACGAAATCCGGTTACATGGACGGCACTTATCTGTTGCTCAGCAATACGACGGAGGACACGAGCGACAATGGCCTTTGGACTTTCATCGGCAACGACACCGACGGCTATTCCTTCTATAACAAGGCTCGAGGCGGAAAATACGTCATCGGCATGTCGGGAAACGAGGCTCAAGGCCGCGCAAAGATGGTGTCGGAAACCAGTACGCTGAGTGTCACCAAGTTCGATAAAGGAAAGAACGGCGAGGGCTTCTGGATTAAAGACCATGGCTCGGAGAGCAAGTATTGGAACAAACGGGGCAACTATCTCGCCTATTGGAACAGTTCTGCCGGAAGCTCCGATACCGGTTCGCGCTTCATTTTCACTATTCAAGGCATCCCCGACGACTACTTCTCTACCGACGGACAGGAGAACTTCTACTACGTCACCTTCGCCAATTCCGACCTTGTGCTTCAGGACATGGGTACTGGCAGTAACGTCACGACACAAAGCCGCAAGTACGGCGAGCAGAGTCAACTTTGGAAACTCGTAGGAGGCGAGGGCAACTTCCAACTTGTCAACAAGGGCTCTGGCCGATATGTGTACTACGACGGAAACCGCCTGAAGACCCGAACCTCAGCAGACGCTCAGGGCTTTTCTATCGAGCTCACCACCAACACAAACTACGTGGGCAAGTACGAGATTGCATGGCTCGGTGCGGCATCGCAGGCTAATCGCTACTTCAACCAATGGGGCGGCACAGGCGTAGGCAAGGAGATAGGTCTGTGGCAGGCTGCCGACGTGAACAACATTCTTTACCTCATTGCCGAAGCAGACGTTCAGCCCTCCGAGTTTTGTGTAGGGAAGAAAGGTACAAGGCCGAGCGACATCCACGACTTGTCGCTTTGGTACGACACACCAGCCACGGCGACTGGTGTCAGCGACACTTGGATGGAGTATGCCCTTCCGATGGGAAACGGCCAGATTGGTGCCACCATTCGCGGCGGCGTGCTGTGCGACGATATCCAGTTCAACGAAAAGACGCTTTGGAGCGGAACTGCCACCAATTCCGGCAATCAAGGCTACTTCCAGAACTTCGGCTCTATCCTCGTCAGGGACAAAAGCGGCGTTTTCTCCGCTGCACCTTCGGACAATAGGCCCATTGAAGCGTACAATCGTTTCCTCGACATCATCGATGGAGTGGCAGGCGTCAACTTCCAGTCGGCAGACGAACAGACGAGTTTCCATCGGCGCTACTTCGCTTCTGCCACAGATAAAGTCTTCGTGGCTCACTACGAAGCGGACGGCCAGCAGAAGATGACGCTCAACATCAGCTATGCTCCCGACAAACAAATCGGTGCAGGCAGCGTCGCCTATACGGCAGAAGCCGACGGCACAGCCTCTGCCGCCTTCTCCGGAAAGATGCAAATCGTCAGCTACAACACGCGCTTCAAGGTCAAGACGGACGGCACGCTGAATGTCACAAACGAGGGTGTCGGCGTTAGCAATGCTACGTGGATGGACATCATCATGGCAGCTGCCACCGATTACGATGCAAGCAAATCAAATTGCAAAAGCGGACAGACTGCTTCAGAGCTGTCGGCGGTTGTCGGCACACGCATCAACGAAGCGCTCGACAAGGGCTATGCCGCTTTGCTTGCCGACCATAAGGCTGCCCATAGCGCCCTGATGAACCGCGTCAGCCTTCAGCTTGGCGGCTCCTCGACGATGACCACCGAAGACCTCATCAAGTTCTACAACGCTTCGGCGCAAAACAAGACGAGCAGCGACGGACTTTTCCTCGAAACGCTCTACTTCCAGTACGGCCGTTACCTCACCATCGGTGCTAACCTCGACAGCAGCATTCACGCTCCGTCGAACCTGCAAGGCATTTGGAACGACCGCAGCAACACGTCCTTCTGGCATTGCGACATACATGCCGACATCAACGTGCAGATGAACTACTGGCCTGCCGACCCAACGAATCTTTCCGAGATGCACCTGCCCTTCCTGAACTACATCCTCGACCTCGGAGCCCCCGGCAGCAACTCCCCGTGGTATCAGCTGGCAAGACAAGTCAAGAACGGCGCAAGCGGATGGATGGTTGCAGTGGAGAACAACATCTTCGGAGGCACGTCGAACTGGTGCAACGGCTCCATCAAGACCTGCGGCTCGTGGTACTGCACACATCTTTGGCGTTACTACAAGTACACGATGGACCGCGAGTTCCTGAAGCGAGCCCTGCCCGTCATGTACCAATGCGCCCTCTTCACCAAGTCGCTTGCCACGAAGGACAGCAAGGGTCTCTATGAGATAAAAGGCGAATGGAGCCCCGAGCACGGACCAAACGACGTGACCGCCTTTGCGCAGCAGACAAGCTATGAAGTCCTGGAC
>CAMKTM010000211.1 GCA_946415695.1 uncultured Prevotellaceae bacterium
TTGGTTGAATCTTCCGCGTCGAGGAAGTTCACGTTGACGTAGTTGTTGTAGTCCTTACCGATGACGATGTATTGCTCCGGGTTGTCGCCTATCATCAGATTGCGCAGACTTTCCTTGCCCGTCAAGTCGTTCATGGTGTTGATGCCGTAGCAGTTCGGGTCTTGTTTGCCTGCTTCCTCGAAGGCTTCTTGCAGGCCCGGAAGGATTTTCTCCTGTTGTTTCGCGGTCAGCACGAAGGTGTAGATGTCTGCCCTGGACTTGAGCGGACGGCCTTCCTTCAGGATGTCTTGCTCAATGTTGATGGACTTCTTGAGCTTCAGACCGTACTCTTTCTGCAGCATCGACGGCAGTTCCTCCAGCATCCGGTTCTGTGCGGAAGCGCTTGTGGCGAGGAGGAAGAATAGACATTTGATGATTGTTTTCATAATGATCTGTGTTTAGATAGTTAAATTGCAATGATGTGGATGGTGGTGTCGGGTGCTTCTTCGTCGAAGTTGGCATAGAATGCCCGCAACTCTTCCAGCGGTTCCTGCAGCTTGTAGGCTACTTGCAAGGCTTCTTCGGCAAGGAAGATATCGACGAGCGCCTGCTTTTCGGGGGGGATGACAGGCAGCTCCCTCCCCGCTCCAGCCCCCCCAACCCCCTTTAGGGGGAGCATAGAGTGCTCTTTCTTGGCAGGTCTTTTCACGACGTGATGCTTCTTCGTAGCAGGCGTAGAATGGTTCTTCGCTGGTTTCATCTCTTCAAGACACTCGTTGCTCCCCCTAAAGGGGGTTGGGGGGTCTTGAGTCGAGAGAGGACGTTCCGTTTCAACCACCTCAGCGACGACTGTTGGACCGACTGTCTCAGGCTGCTGCGCCTGCTGGCGGGGCCAGAGGAAGAAGCCCACAACAAGCGCGGCCGCGATGCCGCCGGCCCAGAGGAGGCGGAGGCCCGTCGACCTAACGGCCGACGCACGGTGGCGCGCCAGGACCTTTTCGGCGAAATCCTCGGGGAGCGGCGGCACGTTGGCTGCCCTTCGCTCAAGTGCTGCCTTTAGCAGTTTATCCAGTTCCTTTTCCTGCTTCATAATGTTCAATGGTCAATGTTCAATGGTCAATGATAACAACTTCTTTAGTTTCTGCCTGATTCTTTGCAGCCTGTTGGCGAGCGGACCTGCTTTTACGTCCATCACCTCGGCTATTTCTGCGAGCGAACGCTCCTCGTAATAATGCAGATGCAGGAGTGTTCGTTCCTCTGGGCGCAGGCTTTCGATGGCTTTATCGAGGCGCGTGAGCCGTTCGTTTATGGCGGCCGTATCCTCCTCATCCTGCGCCCAGAATGCCCCGTCTGGCGGTCTGTAGCGCTCCTCGTCGAGCGGCATGGATGCGAGTCCTCGGCTGCGAAGATGGTTCAGAGCCGTGTTGTAGGCGATGCGGCTGAGCCACGTCGGGAACGAGGCTCGCTCGGGGTCGAAGTCGGAGAGATGCTTGAAAGCACGCACGAAGACGTCCTGCGTCAGCTCCTCTGCATCGCGAACATCGCCGACCATCTGTGCCACAAGCAGCTGTACCTGACGTCCGTACCTGTCCATCAGGTACTTATATCCGTCGGCCCTGCCGCGCTGGGCAGCGAGTATCATCTGCTTTTCCTGGTCAGTCATAGTTATTCTTGCCACCCTTATATACACAAGAATAGCAGAAATATGTCGCTAAAAGCAAAAAAAATGATTATCAGCTGGTGGAAAACTTTATATCATCCCGCAAAGGTAGCGAAAATTCCCTACTCCACCAAGCGTTTTACCAAGAAAATGCTGTTGAGTTGATTGCTTCTACATGTACAAGCAATTGCTTTTACATGTACAAGCAATTGCTTGTACATGTAGAAGCAACGAACCAAGCCTGCCGCATCGGGCAAAGGGGCAGAAAGATGTCAGTCCAGGGCAGCTTAATGGCCTTTCCGGCCGAATGCCCCGGACACCCTTTGTTCATAACGAGAAAAGCGTTTCGCAGAAAAGTTGTTCCTCAAGAAGCAGCAAAACCGAAAAACAAAAAGATGTGTCAAAACACAATCAATATAATAAAACAACGGATTACACGGATTTAACGGATTTAAGCGATGCTGATAATCAGCAAATAAGATAATCCGTAAAATCCGTGTAATCCGTTCTTCGCTTCGCTCAGGCGCAGGCGGTTGTTGTTAATTATGACACATCCTCTTGTTTTTCGGCTTTCTATAGGTCTCTTTTCAATCTGCAGCTTTGAGATAGGCAATGAAAAAAGAGGTTGCATCAAGCAGGGGCTGCAAATCGTTGTTGATGACTTCCGATATGATATCGACATCTATGTCGAAGTAACCATGCGCAATCCTGTTCCTTAGTCCGAACACTTGATGCCTTCTTCAACAGCCATGATGGTCATGCAATTGCCAGCAAGGGCTTGGGTGCCGCTTGGCGAAAGGAGCAATTGGTTCATGTCCGCAATGCCCTTGTTCCATGTCAACAAGTTCTCGATGGCTTCCTTCACTTGGAGAAGCGTATCGAGAAGAACCTCACGCTTGTCCGAAGATATCGATTCCATACTTTTCAATCTGATTCTGGAAGAAAGGACGTATGCCTGTGTGCTTACGGATTAAGTCTACGCTTGTGCCAAGGATTGACTCCAAGTAATCGGCAGCTGCACATAGGGAATAAGCCTTAGGCGGCATGACAACAAAGATATCGACATCACTTCCATTGTGATGTTCGTCCCTTGCCACAGAGCCAAACAGCCTCATATAACTGATGCCGTAGTTTGTTCTCAGCTCGTCGGCATGGCTCTTAAGGATATCTATGTATTCTTGCCGAGTCTTCATGGCCTGAATCTCTTTCAGGTTTTCTTTCTCTTATTCCTTCCAATAGATGTCGGTGAACTCCTTCTTGATGTTCACCTCTTCGAGCTTGAAGTACTTGCGGAAGAGGCTCCACGTCACATCGAGCATCTCCTCGGTGTTGAGGTTGACATCGATGGCAAGAAGCTTGCTCGAGTAGTCCTTTGCGAAGTCGAGGCAACGATTGTCGTAGTCGGTGAGGTCGAAGCCGTTCTCCTGCTTTGTCTTGGCATTGGCAGCATCGGCATAGAGTCGGATGGCTGCGTTCATGACTTGGCTGTGGTCCTTACGTGTCTTCTTACCAGCGACGAGCTGTTTCAGACGAGACAGCGAGCGGAACGGGTCGACGATGACTTTGCCCACATCACTATCGCGACGCAAGTAGAGCTGACCTTCCGTGATGTAACCGGTGTTGTCGGGCACGGCATGCGTAATGTCGCCACCGGACAAGGTTGTCACAGCGATGATGGTGATTGAGCCACCACCTGCGCTCTCGGGGAACTGCACGGCCTTCTCGTAGATCTTCGCCAAGTCGGAATAGAGAGAACCGGGCATAGAGTCCTTCGACGGGATTTGGTCCATACGGTTCGACACGATGGAGAGCGAATCGGCATAGCTGGTCATGTCGGTCAGCAGGACGAGCACGGTCTCGTGCTTCTCCACGGCGAAGTACTCGGCAGCCGTCAGCGCCATGTCGGGAATGAGGAGTCGCTCCACGGCAGGGTCTTCGGTGGTGTTGATGAAGGAGATGATGCGGTCGAGCGCACCGGCACCGGCGAAGGTGTTGCGGAAGAAGTAGTAGTCGTCGTTGGTCATACCCATGCCGCCCAGGATAATCTTGTCGCACTTGGCACGCATGGCAACGAGGGCCATCACTTCGTTGAACGGCTGGTCGGGGTCGGCGAAGAAGGGAATCTTCTGGC
>CAMKTM010000212.1 GCA_946415695.1 uncultured Prevotellaceae bacterium
CTGGAGCGTGAGGGTGACCCGGCGCGGTGGTTTGCCTTTGTGACGGATGGTTGCTTCAAGTATGTGAATCATAGCAGCGACGACAAGGAACACATCACGTGGTTCTCGTTCGAGGGTGAATTCGTGGCCGACTATCCGACTTTCCTCTACGGCCAGCCGTCGCAGACTACTATCGAGGCGATGATGCCGAGCCGTGTGCTCAGGGTTGCGGGGCAGCAGCTGGAGCAGTATTTCGGTCAGAGCATGGAGATGATGAAACTGCGTGCCGTCATTGCCGAGCATATCCTATTACAGTTCCGTTCGCGCTATCTCGACCTCCACTGCGCCACGCCCCGCGAGCGTTATGAGCAACTGTTGCAGCGTTGTCCTGGCATCGTGCAGCATCTGCCGCTCGCAGCCATTGCTTCCTTCCTAAATGTCACGCCCCAGATGCTTTCCAAAATCCGAAAAGACATCACTTTCGACACCCAACAACAATAAAACTCTGAAACTACTTTCATATTTTTGCCCTCGGCAACCACTTTTGGACTTGGCAGAGGGCTTTATCGTGTCGTTCCTTATATCTTTGTGTTCGCAAAAAGAAAGGAACAGCACAAAATGAGGCATCCAATACTCAACAGAAGACTCTTACAAAAGCTTGCCCTGTTGTGGGGAGTGATATTTATCTTCACAGCTTGTCGCGATGAAGAGTTTGAGCCAATAATAGACGACGCAACGGAGCAGACGGTCATCTTCTTTATGCCGTGGTCAACGAACATGACACCGTATTTCGAACAGAACATCATAGATTTCGAGACAGCCATCAAGGATGGGCTTCTGAGGAAAGAGCGTATCATAGTCTGCATAGCATCGACTACGCAAAGAGCAAACGTTATAGAACTCCGGCAAGAACAGGGTCAATGTGTCCGCGATACGTTGAAGTTCTACAGTCAGCCCGACTTTACGAAGCGCGAGAACATCACGACGATGCTCAACGATGTGAGGGCAATCGCTCCTGCCCGCCGTTATTCGCTCATCATCGGATGTCACGGCATGGGGTGGCTACCATCAAGTAAAAGTCGGGCACGAAGCCAATACCATTTCGAACTCGATAACGTGCCTCTGACAAGATGGTTTGGCGGATTTACAAGCGAGTATCAGATTGAGACAACCACGCTGGCCGACGCTATCAAAGAGGCGGGAATGCGAATGGATTACATCATGTTTGACGACTGCTACATGTCGTCTGTCGAAGTTGCCTACGACCTCAAGGATGTGACCGACTACCTGATTGGCAGTCCGACGGAGATAATGATTTACGGCTTTCCATATCACCTTTGTGCCCGCTATCTCGTCGGCACCGTTAATTATGCCGCTCTCTGCCAAACTTTCTACGACTTCTATAGCCATTACACGACACCCTGCGGAACCATCGCCGTGACAGATTGCAGGGAACTTGATGTGTTGGCTCATATTGTTAGGGACATTAACTTAACACAAGAGTTCGACTATGCCTTGCTTGCCGACGTGCAGCGGATGGACGGTTATATTCCCACACTATTCTATGACCTCGGCGACTATATCGCTCACCTTTGCACCGACAAGAACCTGCTCGATGCTTTCAACCATCAACTTGATGTAACCATCCCCTACAAGGCACACACTGCCCAATACTATTCAGCCAGCAATGGCTTGAACGACATCCGTGTCTATTCAGGCATCACCACCTCCGCCCCAAGCCGCGACACACGTTCCTCAGGTCTGAAGAATACGAAATGGTATCAAGCGACACACTAATAGTCAAAAAAGATGAAACAGCAAAATATCATAATCATTGGAGCAACTTCCGGCATTGGCAGAGCACTCTTTGAGGAGTACGCTGCTGCTTGCAATCGCATTGGTATCGTAAGCCGACGGACACATCTGCTTGACGAACTGAGTCGAGAGTATCCTGACAAGACCGTTACCGCCACAGCGGACATAACCAAACTTAATGAAGCTGCGCAAGCAATTGACATCCTCTGTTCCGAACTGAAAAACATTGACCTCGCCATCGTTTGCTCTGGCACGGGCGACATCAATTCCACACTCGACTATACTATTGAATGTCCGACTATTGACACCAACGTCACAGGCTGGACGTTTGTCATTGATACGCTCTACCACGTCTTCGAGCAGCAAGGCTACGGCCACCTCGTCGCCATCACGTCGGCTGGCGGACTGCGAGGCGAACCGATGGCTCCAGCCTACAGCGCGACAAAAGCCTACCAAATCAATTATATGGAGGCTCTGCGCAAGAAGGCTTATAAGAGCGGCAACCATATTCACGTCACGGATATTCGCCCAGGTCTTGTTGATACGGCAATGGCAAAAGGCAACAATCTCTTCTGGGTGATGCCAGTCGAAAAGGTCGCCAATCAAATAGCCGCCGCCATCCGCAAGAAAAAGTCCAAGGCATACGTCACCAAGCGCTGGCACGTTCTCGCTATCATCAACAAGCACCTGCCGTTTGCATTATACAAAAGGATATAAGAACAGCCTTGCCCAACGCGGGCAAAAGTGAATTGAAAAAATAATGGTTAAGCATTATTTTCAGTACCCTGTGACTGCTTACAGAACACCCGAAACATAAATCTCTTAATGAAATGTATTCCACAATTTTTGTATTTGGAGGATGATAATACAAAAATATGGCTTATCTTTGCTGGTGATATTCTTGTAAATGGTGGTATGTATCCCACTAAAATAGGTGGTATATGTATGAAAACGGATGATGTTTACAGAGAATGGCTATCGCTGTTGCCACTTCGGGAAGAACCGCCTGCGCCTGAGGCTTGCCGAAGAACTTACGTTAAATAATGGAATACGCTTGCAAATACCCAAGGCCTGCTGTTATCGCTGACTGTGTTGTAATGACTACAGAAATCACGAATCTAATGGTCCCTATAAATATGACAAATAGAGATAGTTGGTCTGGGCAGGGTATTCCGCTGCGAGGGTGTCAATCTGATTGACTACGGGCATGATGCCCAGTTCCTGGCGCCATTTGCGAACCATCAGTCCGGCTCGTTCCATATTCATCTTTGCTTCGAGACCAAGGGCACGGGCAATCTGGAAGTCGGAGAAGCCGTACGTCTTCGCTTCGAGCAACAGAGAGGAAAACTCCGGGGCTTCAAGTGCTTCGAGGAACTCGGAATAATCAGAGTTCTCAGCATACTCTGATAGCCAAGCGAACTCCTTGAGCCTGTCATTGACCAACACGATGTGCTTGAGCTTCTCGAGGAACCAGCGGTCAATCTTTGTCAGGCGATGTATCTGCTCCACGGAGTATCCCATCATCATAGCCTTAGCAACGGCGAAGATGCGTAAGTCCGTAGCATGTTGCAAAGACTTCTCAATACCCGAAGACACAGCCTCACAGCCCTCTCCCTCTCTCAAAGCCCCCTCTCTGCTCCCCCCTTGGGGGAGTGCTTCATTGGCGCTGAAAGCTTGTCCATTAAGGGAATGAACTTTCTGAGAAGGGGCTGCGGGATTGAGGCCCTCCCCTAAAGGGGGAGCGGGTAGGGGGCTTCTATTATCTACAAAGCCATGCATACCTTGTCCTATCATGCGCAAGCCTTTCTGTATGGCCTCCTCAAAAGTGCGACCGATGGCCATCACTTCGCCTACGCTCTTCATGCTGGAGCCTAATTCGTGGTTCACGCC
>CAMKTM010000213.1 GCA_946415695.1 uncultured Prevotellaceae bacterium
GTTGGCAATAAGAGCGTGCCTCGTTGGCAATAAGAGCGTGCCTCGTTGGCAATAATGCTGTGGCTTGTTTTGGAACAGTCCACGGAGCTTCTGACTTCGCTTTGTGGTGTGGAGATGACGCAAGAAAAGACTTTCGCTCGAAAAAGGGCGAATAAATTTGGCTGTTTGCGCGCTTCTTCGTACCTTTGCCCCTTGAAATGGAGCAGACGTTTAAGGATATAAGAGCTTGCCTGGCCCGCCGCATCATGATTCTCGACGGGGCGATGGGTACAAAGATACAGGCTTTCGGGCTTCCCGCCGAGCGTTTCCACGGGGGAAAGTTCGCATCGTGGCCGGTCTCGCTGGTCGGCAACAACGACATTCTCAACCTGACCGCACCCGAAGTCATCAGCCAGATTCACCGCCTCTACATCGACGCGGGAGCCGACATCATTGCCACAAACACCTTCTCTTCCAATCGCATCAGCCAGACGGAGTACGGCTGTGCAGACATTGCTGCCGAGATGGCGCGCGAAGGTGCAAGGCTGGCAAGGCTGGCGGCAAATGAGAAGACCACTCAGACCCCCCGTCCCCCTTTAGGGGGAGAAACGGTCAATGGTCAATGGTCAATGGTCAATGACAGAAGGATTTACGTAGCCGGCTCCATGGGCCCTACGGCAAAGTCGCTCACCTTGCCTTCCGACATGGGCGATGCGTCGCGTCGTGCCGTTTCCTTCGATGAAATGGCCGATTCTTATCGCGAGCAGGCATTGGCTCTCTTGGAAGGCGGCGCCGATTTCCTCCTCCTGGAAACCTGCTACGATGCCCTCAACACGAAGGCCGCACTCTACGCCATCAGCGACTTGAACAAGCAGCTTCAGCGGGAAATACCCGTCATGGTGTCTGTTACCGTCAACGACCGCAGCGGCCGAACTCTCACGGGGCAGACGCTATGGGCCTTCTATACGAGCATCAGCCACTACCCCTATCTGCTCAGCTTCGGCCTGAACTGCTCATTCGGCGTCACGGACTTGCGACCCTTCGTAGAACAACTCTCGGCCAATGTCCCCATGCCCATATCCATCTATCCTAACGCCGGATTGCCCAACCAGATGGGCGAATACGAGGAACTGCCCGACTATACTGCAGCACATCTCCGTCGCATGGCAGAAGCCGGACTGATAAATATCGCCGGAGGATGCTGCGGAACAGACGAACACCACATCAAGGCGATTGCTGACGCCCTGCGCGATGTGTCGCCAAGGGTTGTGCCTGATCCGGATAATAAGTTAAGGGTTTCGGGACTCGAACCGCTGCTGATCGACCGTGAAACGCAGAACTTCACGAACATCGGGGAGCGCACGAACGTGGCAGGCTCCAGACGTTTCGCCCGACTCATCGCTGAAAAGCAGTACGGCGAAGCACTCTCCGTGGCGCGAGGTCAAATAGAGGGCGGGGCAACAGTCATCGACATAAATATGGACGATGCGATGCTCGACAGCCAGCAGGAAATGCAAACCTTCTGCCGACACATCAGCGGAGAACCCGCCGTGGCAAAGGCCGTCCTGATGATCGACAGCAGCGACTGGCCGACCGTCCTGGCCGGACTGAAGAACGCCGGCGGCAAATGCATCGTCAACTCCATAAGCCTCAAGGTCGGAGAGCAGGACTTCCTTGCCAAAGCCCTTGAGCTGAGGCGCTTAGGAGCCGCAGCGGTCGTCATGGCATTCGACGAGGAAGGGCAGGCCACGACCTACGAACGCAAGATAGCCATCGCTCAGCGTGCCTACAACCTGCTGACCTCCGTCGGCTTCCCGCCACAGGACATCATCTTCGACGTCAATATCCTTTCCGTCGGGACGGGCATCAAGGAGCATCAAGCCTATGCCGTCGATTTCATCCGCGCCGTACGTTGGATAAAGGAAAACCTGCCCTATGCGAAGACAAGCGGCGGCGTCAGCAACCTCTCCTTCGCGTTCCGCGGCAACAATCGGGTCAGGGAAGCCATGCACTCGGTGTTCCTCTACCACGCCATCCGCGCAGGGCTCGACATGGCAATCGTCAACCCGTCGATGCTCCAAATATACGATGAAATCGACCAAAACCTGCGCCGAGCCGTCGAAGACGTCGTCCTGAACACCGACGACGAAGCAACAGAAAGACTATTAAATGAAGAATTAAGAATGAAGAATGAAGAATCATCTTCTCCAGCCACAAGCAAAGACAAGGCGGTAGCAAATTCTTCATACTTCATACTTCATTCTTCATTAAGCATTGAACAACGTTTGCTGTCTGCTTTGACCAAGGGCGACAGCAGCCACCTCACAGAAGATATACCAGAAGCGCTTGCCAAGTACGGCCAACCGATTAAGGTCATCGAAGGCCCGCTCATGCAGGCCATGGAGCACATCGGCACGCTGTTCGGCGAAGGCAAGATGTTCCTGCCGCAAGTGGTGCGGTCGGCACAGGTGATGAAGGACGCCGTGGCCATCCTGCAACCCTACATCGATGCCCAGGACGAAGCGCAGGGCGGCAAGGAGAAGCCTTGCATCGTGCTCGCCACGGCCAACGGCGACGTCCACGACATCGGGAAGAACATCGTGGGAATCGTGCTTGCGTGCAATGGTTTCGAGGTCATCGACCTTGGGGTAATGGTGCCTTGCGAGACGATTCTCGAGGCTGCCTTGAAGCACAAGCCCGTCCTCGTGGGCATCAGCGGACTGATTACGCCGTCGCTGAAGGAAATGGAAAAACTTTGCGAGACGTTCCAACGGGAGCATCTCGACGTGCCCATTCTGGTAGGCGGCGCAACCACGTCGGCCGTCCACACTGCAGTAAAACTGGCACCCCTCTATGATGGTCTTGTCCTCTACGGCGGCGATGCCTCGCGAACCTCGGTGCTTGCCAAACGATTAGCTACAAAAAAAGCCGATTTCATCGCGCAAATTAAGGCGGAACAACAAGAGATTTTCGATGCCTACAACGAGCATCATGCGCCCCTGACGCCATACGAGGAGGCCAACAAGATAAATGAAGAATTAAGAATGAAGAGTGAAGAATATGCTACCGCACCGATGGCATCGCCCACTCCTCACTCTTCTATCCTCATTCCTAACCCTCATTCAAAGGCGGCAGCAAACTCTTCACTCTTCACTCTTCACTCTTCACTCTTAAAAGACCTCATCGACTGGCGGATGTTCTTGCTGTTCTGGGGCTTCAAGGGCGAGACGCTGCAGCAGCTTCTGGTCAACCCCGAGGCGGAGAAGACGCTGAGGAAAGGCAAGCAATTTCTTGAGAAGTGCATCGAGAACAACCGCTTAAAGGTAGAAGCTTTATATAAGGTAGAGCCTGCCATCCGCAGGGGGAACGACATCGTGCTCTGCGAGGACGGACAGACTTTGCCCATGCTCCGCAGCCAGACGGCAGCGTGTCATTACCGCTGCCTCGCTGATTACTTCGACGAGGAGCAACCCTCCCCCATCGGACTCTTCGTGGTGACGGCCCGCCCTCTGCAAGAGCCGACCGACGAAGAAGAGCGCCTGATGACGCATGCCCTCTGTGCCCGTCTGGCCGAAGCGGCAGCCGAGTGGCTTTCAAGTGAAGAACGAAGAGTGAAGAGTGAAGAATCAAAATTACTTG
>CAMKTM010000214.1 GCA_946415695.1 uncultured Prevotellaceae bacterium
TCTTATTGTCAACGAGGCACGCTCTTATTGTCAACGAGGCACGCTCTTATTGCCAGCGTCCTGAATGGGTAGTATGATTGCGGATAATCATTAAAGCGAAATGGAAATACAGAAACTACAGAATATTTTTGCAAGGCATCCGGGGGTGAAAGCCCTTGCCCAGATGTTGCAAAAGGATTCAAAAACAACGATACAACTTGCCGGGCTTCAGGGGAGCAGCGCATCGCTCGTGTTTGCGGCATTGGCGGTAAAAGCACCTCAAGTGCTCGGAGTCCCATTCGTCTTTGTCCTCGACGACGAAGAAGAGGCCGGCTATTTCTATCACGACCTCACCCGGATGCTTGGCGAGCAGCAGGTGCTGTTCTTCCCGAGCAGTTTCAAAAGAGCCATTAAGTTCGGACAGCGAAATGCCGGACAGGAGATTCTCCGAACCGAAGTCCTCTCTCGCCTCTCGGCAGGAAGTCTGCCACTCTTCATCGTGACTCATCCACAGGCACTGTGCGAATTGGTCGTAACCAAACAGAAACTCAACGAACAGACATTAAGCCTGAACGTCGGAGAACAAGTGGACATCATGTTCGTCCAGGAGACGTTGCTCAGTTTTGGCTTTAACCGTACCGACTATGTCTATGAGCCAGGGCAGTTTGCCGTTCGCGGCAGCATCATCGACGTCTATTCCTTTTCCAGCGAGTTGCCTTACCGCATCGACTTCTTTGGCGACGAGGTGGACAGCATCCGCACCTTCGAGGTGCACAGCCAGCTCAGCAGAGACCGTCAGCAGAGCATCACGCTGATAGGGCAAGTTGACAAGCTTTCAGACGGGAAAAACGGCATTCCATCGCGCGAGAGCTTCTTGAAGTTCCTGCCGCAGAATGCCGTGCTTGTCGTCAAAGACCTCTTGTTCCTCTGCGACACAATAGAACAGACCTGCAGCGAAGGGTTCAGTGGGCAGGCAATAGCAGAGCAGCGGGAAGTCAACCCTCAGGAAGAATTAGAAGAGGCCTCAATACTCGTCAATCCGGAAGAAGTCCGCAAACAAATCATCGACTTCAGGCGCATTGAACTCAAGGCACTCCCCAAGACTGAGAGCAGAGAGGAGGTGACGTCGATTACCTTCCACACCCATCCGCAACCAGTCTTCCACAAGAACTTCGACCTTCTCATTTCTGCCTTCAAGACGCTACAGGACAACGGGACGGACCTTTATATCCTTGCCGACAGCCAAAAACAGACCGACCGCCTCGAAAGCATCTTCCACGACAAAGAGACGGGCATCCAGTTCACGCCTGTTGACCATGCCCTGCACAGCGGCTTCATCGACGATGACCTGCACGTCGCCATCTTCACCGACCATCAAATCTTCGACCGCTTCCACAAGTACAACCTTCGCAGCGACAAAGCGATGGGCGGCAAAGTGGCACTGACGCTCAAGGAATTGCAGCAGTTCGAGGTGGGGGATTACGTGGTGCACATCGACTATGGCGTTGGCCGCTTCGGAGGCTTGGTGCGTATGCAGAACGGCGACCAGCTGCAGGAAGTCATCAAGATAGTCTATTCCGGCGACGACACCGTCTATGTCTCTATTCATTCGCTCCATAAAGTCTCAAAATACAAAGGCCGCGAAGGCGAACCACCGCGCATCAGCCGTCTTGGCACTGGGGCTTGGGAACGCATGAAGGAACGGACGAAAAAGAAAATCAAGGACATTGCCCGCGACCTCATTCTGCTCTATAGCCGACGGCGCGAAGAGAAAGGCTTTGCTTTCAGTCGCGACAGTTTCATGCAACACGAACTCGAGGCAAGTTTCCTTTATGAGGACACGCCAGACCAGCTCAAGGCAACTCAGGACGTCAAAGCCGACATGGAACGTCAGAGGCCGATGGACCGCCTTGTTTGCGGAGATGTGGGCTTTGGCAAGACGGAAATCGCCGTCCGCGCCGCCTTCAAAGCCTGTGCCGACAACAAGCAAGTGGCCGTGCTCGTACCGACCACCGTGCTCGCCTATCAGCACTACCATACTTTTGCAAGCCGTCTAAAGGACTTTCCCGTCAAGATTGATTATCTGACAAGAGCCCGAACACCACAACAGACAAAACAAATCCTCGATGGACTGAAAGACGGTTCCGTCAACATCGTCATCGGCACCCATAAACTCATCGGCAAGTCAGTTCGCTTCAAGGATTTGGGCCTGCTCATCATTGATGAAGAACAGAAATTCGGCGTCTCCACGAAAGAGAAACTCCGCCAACTCAAGACAAACGTCGATACCCTAACCCTTACCGCCACGCCTATTCCCCGCACCTTGCAGTTCTCGCTGATGGGAGCAAGAGACTTGAGCGTCATTCAGACTCCGCCGCCCAACCGTTACCCGATACAGACACAGCTTTGCTGCTTCAGTGCTGAAGTGATTGCCGAAGCCATAGAATTCGAAATGAGCAGGAGCGGACAGGTCTTCTTCGTCAGCAACCGCATCAAAGGGCTTCAGGAACTTGCCGAACTTGTGCGGAAACATGTGCCCGATGCCCGCATTGCCGTGGCCCACGGACAGATGCCGCCAGAAAGCCTCGAGAAGATAATGGTCGATTTCATGAACTACGACTACGACGTACTCATCTCCACCACCATCATCGAGAGCGGCCTCGACATCCCCAATGCCAATACCATCATCATCAACGGTGCCCACAACTTCGGACTTTCCGACTTGCATCAGATGCGGGGACGGGTGGGGCGCTCTAACAAGAAAGCCTTCTGCTATCTGCTTGCCCCTCCGCTTTCAGCTCTCACCGTCGATGCACGCCGTCGCCTACAAGCCATCGAGAACTTCAGCGACCTTGGCAGCGGCATCCACATCGCCATGCAGGACCTCGACATTCGCGGGGCTGGCAATCTGCTTGGTGCTGAGCAGAGCGGCTTCATCGCCGACCTCGGTTATGAAACTTATCAGAAGATACTCTCCGAGGCCGTCACCGAACTGATTGGCGACGAGTTCCCGGAACTTAATGCTGAAGAAGAAAATGTAAATGGTAATTCGTCAAATTATACATGGGTCGATGACTGCCAGCTCGACAGCAACCTGCCGATGTACTTCAGTGAAGAATATGTGCCGACAAGCAGCGAACGGATGCTCCTTTACCGCGAGTTGGACGGCATGGAGAGGGATGAGGACGTCGCCCAGTTCCGCCTGCGGCTCATCGACCGCTTCGGCCCTCTGCCTGAGGAGGCTGAGGACTTGCTGCAAGTGGTCGCACTCCGCCGATTGGGCAAGCACTTCGGCTGCGAGCGCATCGTCCTCAAGGGTGGACGTGCAAGGCTCTATTTCGGTCCGGCTCCCGACAGTCCATTCTACTCGGGCCTCATCTTCGGACAAGTCTTAAACTTCGCCAAGGCAGGCCCCTATCTTTGCCGCTTCAGGCAGGAGAAGAACAAAATGAGCCTCCTCGTCGAAGACATCAGCAACATCACCGAGGCTGTAAAGATGCTTAAGCTAATCCGCTAAACACCATGCCGCCAAACATCAACCTCAAACCTCATAACCTTATAACCTTATAACCTTATAACCTTATAACCTTATAACCTCATAACCTTATAACCTTATAACCT
>CAMKTM010000215.1 GCA_946415695.1 uncultured Prevotellaceae bacterium
TGCCAACGAGGCACGCTCTTATTGCCAACGAGGCACGCTCTTATTGAAATAAGGCTACAGGGTTATAGAAACAGACCTGTAGGATGAGTGTCTGCTGAAAGAGCGAATCTATGACATTGATACTTCCAAAATAAACAATAACTCATAGAAAAATTCAACTATCTCACGTTAATTAGGGAAAAAATGTGTAATTTTGTCGTCGTTTTCGTATATAATAAAGGTATATAACATAAACTTCTATGAAAAGAACGATATTGTCTGCGCTTGTAATGCTCGTTGGAATGAGCCTTTCGGCGCAAATGCGATTTAGTAATTCGCCTGCCAGCAACAATTCGGCGAGCGATTTGGAGAAGAACATTCAAAAGCTTGTCATGGCAAGCATTATGATAAACAATTTCTATGTTGACAGTGTTGACAGCAAGAAGCTAACGGAAGATGCCATCAATGGCATTCTCTCGAAGCTCGACCCGCACTCGGCCTACACCAACGCCTCGGACACGAAGAAGTTCACTGAGCCGCTGGAAGGCTCGTTCGAAGGCATCGGCGTACAGTTCAACATGCTGGAGGACACGCTGCTCGTCATTCAGCCCGTGCCGAAAGGTCCCAGCGAAAGGGTTGGCATCCTGGCCGGCGACCGCATCGTCAGCGTGGCCGACACAGCCATTGCCGGCGTGAAGATGAGCCGCGAGGAGATCATGCACCGTCTGCGCGGCAAGAAGGGCACCATAGCACACCTCGGCATCGTAAGGCGAGGCATACGCGACACGCTCTACTTCGACGTGAAGCGCGACCGCATCCCCGTCAACTCCGTGGATGCCGCCTACATGGTGACGCCCACCATCGGCCTCGTCCGCTTCAACAACTTCGCGCAGACGACCCACGATGAAGTGGTGGTTGCCATCAAGAAACTCAAGGAGCAAGGCATGAAGGACCTCATCATAGACCTCCAGCAGAACAGCGGCGGCTACTTGCAGGCTGCGGCAGACATCGCCAGCGAGTTCCTTGCAAAAGGCGACATGATTGTCTATACCAAAGGAAGAAGTGTGCCAAGTCAAGAGTTTCGAAGCTCGGGCGGAGGATGCTTTCAAGAGGGTAAGATAGCAGTGCTCATCGATGAGTACAGCGCCTCGGCAGCCGAGATTCTCTCCGGAGCCATACAGGACCAGGACCGCGGCATCGTAGTGGGCCGACGCTCCTTCGGCAAGGGCCTCGTGCAGCGCCCGTTCGACATGCCCGACGGCTCGATGATTCGTCTCACCACCGCCCGCTACTACACGCCCAGCGGACGCTCCATACAGAAACCCTACGTGAAAGGTAAGATGCTCGACTACGCCAAGGACGTCATCAATCGCTACAATAAAGGCGAACTGACCAACGAGGACAGCATCCACTTCCCCGACTCTCTTCGTTACCAGACACTTCGCAAGGGACGCACCGTCTATGGCGGCGGCGGCATCATGCCCGACTGCTTCGTGCCCCTCGACACCACGCGCTATGCCAAGTGCTACCGCGAGCTGTCCGCCAAAAGCATCATCATCAACGCCAACCTCAAGAACATGGACAAGAACCGCAAGAAGCTGGCGAAGACCTATCGCGACTTCGAGAAGTTCAAGAAAGAGTATGAGGTGCCGCAGGAGCTCATCGATGAGATTTTTGCCGAAGGTGAGAAGCAGAACATCAAACCAAAAGATGACGAGGAACGGCAGAAGACCATCGAGAACATCCAGCTCATCGTCAAGGGACTCGTAGCGCGCGACCTCTGGGACATGAGCGAGTACTTCTCCATCATCTACGAGAACGATGACGTGGTCAAGAAGGCCGTCGAACTGCTAAGCCAGCAGTAACTATTCTCCCTCTCCTTGGGAGAGGGTAGGGGAGAGGCTTATGATAACCTACAACACCATAAACACAGCGATGCCCGACATCAGCGAGGCAGAGGTCTCGGCATGGGTCAGGCAGGTGTCAAAAGGCTATGGCAAGGTCGTGGGCGACGTCTGCTACATCTTCGTGGACGACGAGACGATGCTCGACATCAACCGTCGTTTCCTCGGACACGACTACTACACCGACCACATCGGCTTCGACTATTCGGAGGGCGACGCCCTGAGCGGCGACATCTACATCAGCCTCGACACCGTCGCCTCCAACGCCCGTCTCTTCGGCACCACTTTCGCCGACGAGCTGCACCGCATCATCATCCACGGCCTGCTCCACCTCTGCGGCCTCCGCGACAAAAGCCCCGACGAGCAAGCCCTCATGCGGCAGGCCGAGGACAAAGCCCTTCGGGAGCAAGGAGCAAGGGGCAAGGAGCAAGAGAATACTATGGCTTCAAAACAATCCTCTTGCCCCCAGCCCCTTGCCCCCAGCCCCCAGCCCCTTGCCCCTTGCCCCTTGCCCCTTGCCCCTAAAAATTGAAACTTACTATGGAAGAATTCGACATACGACAAGAAGGACGGCTGAAGGAGAAGGACTTCGAGAATGCCCTCCGGCCGTTGCAGTTCGACGACTTCAGCGGTCAGCAGAAGGTCGTGGACAACCTGCGCATCTTCGTGGAGGCAGCAAAGTATCGCGGCGAACCCCTCGACCACACGCTCCTGCACGGCCCTCCCGGACTGGGCAAGACAACGCTCTCCAACATCATCGCCAACGAGTTGGGCGTGGGCTTCAAGCTCACCAGCGGCCCCGTGCTCGACAAGCCGGGCGACCTGGCAGGCATCCTTACCTCCCTCGAGCCGAACGATGTGCTCTTCATCGACGAGATACATCGCCTCTCGCCCGTCGTGGAGGAATACCTCTACTCGGCCATGGAGGACTACCGCATCGACATCATGATAGACAAAGGCCCTTCGGCCCGCAGCATACAGATTGACCTTGCACCCTTCACGCTGGTCGGGGCCACGACGAGAAGCGGCCTGCTCACCGCTCCCTTGCGTGCCCGCTTCGGCATCAACATGCACCTCGAGTACTACGATGCCGAGACGCTCAAGAAGATTGTGATGCGCTCCAGCAGCATCCTCGGTGTTCCCATCGACACCGAAGCCGCCGGCGAGATAGCCAGCCGCAGCCGCGGCACGCCACGTATCGCCAATGCCCTGCTGCGACGCGTTCGCGACTTTGCTCAGGTCAAGGGCAACGGACGCATCGACCTCAGCATTGCCCGCGTCGCCCTGGAAGCCCTCAACATCGACCGCTACGGCCTCGACGAGATAGACAACAAGATACTCACCACCATCATCGACAAGTTCAAGGGCGGCCCCGTGGGCATCGGCACCATCGCCACCGCCGTGGGCGAGGATGCGGGCACCGTCGAGGAGGTCTATGAACCGTTCCTCATCAAGGAAGGCTTCATCAAGCGCACCCCCCGAGGCCGCGAAGTGACGGAGCTGGCCTACCGCCACCTGGGGCGGACCATGGGAACGCGCTACGGCAACCCCATGCAAGGCGACCTCTTCGGCGGAGAGCTTTGACGCTTTTCCCACCCTGAAGATATTACGAAATGACGGTATAACGATATAACGGTATAACGAGACAATGGTACTAAACTACATTTGGATTGGCTTCTTTGCCATCGCTTTTCTGATTGCTGCGGTGCAGC
>CAMKTM010000216.1 GCA_946415695.1 uncultured Prevotellaceae bacterium
TTGTCCGCGACATGGAAGCCCGTGTCCTCTCGCAGACCTACGACATGGACGTGCAAATGCGCGTCAGCATCCGCCAAGGCCGCCTCGAAGAACTCAAGACGCGGCTCAAGAAAGCCATTGAGCCTTATTAGCCAATTGTCGTTATGACGTTATTTCGTTATGACGTTATAACGAGTCCTATTTACACAAGCCCTTTTACAAGATATTTGCCGAGGATTGCCTTCAAGGCATCTTCTTTTCTCAAATCAAGCCATTCGCCTTGAAGCCCTTCCTTCTGTGCGGCTTCTACGTTGACCAAGGCATCGTCAATGAACAGGCATTGAGCGGCTGGACGCCCTATTTGTCGTACTACAAGACGATATATTTCCGGGTCAGGCTTTGCCAATTGCACTTCGTGCGAGACAAAGACATTGTCAAAGAGGTCGGCACAGGTGTAACCTTCTGATGAGAAGTAGAGTCGTTTTATCTCTTCCCAATGCAGGTCGTTGGTATTGGAAAGCAGATGCGTATGGAATCCCTTTCGTCGTAGTTCCTTTATCATGTTCAGCCGCTCTGTGGGTAACGCCCCGATGCAGGCATTCCAGGCTTCAATCACATCTTCGAGCGTAATGTCCTTGGCACAAAAGCTCAAGACAAGCGCAAGAAACTGTTCGGTAGTCATCTTGCCCACTTGATAGGCAGTGATGGCTTTGCTTGCAGAGATGCCTTGGCAGACAGTAGAGCAATTGTCGGCATCTGCCTTGACGAAAAGCAGTTCCGGATTGATGCCCAAGCGACGGCAGGCTTGCCCGACCTCTTGCATATTAAGGTCGAGCAGCACACCGCCTAAGTCGAAGATAATGTCGGTCGTACACATCTATTTCATTTTATTCATCAGGACTCTCATCCAATAGCCGCCAATGACGCTGCGTGCCTTGAAGCCCGTCATGCGACCTGTCTTGGTATCGTGCCAGTCGGAGATGGGCACGCGGCTTTCCGTCTCATTGATGTACTTGTAGAGGGGGTCAACAAATGCTTTGAAGTCTTCGTCAGTGTCAGCCATTGCTGCGGACCACATAATCCAGTCGCTCTTGGTGTAGTCCTTGCGGACGTCGAGCGGCAGACCATACTCGTTCTGCTTCTGGAGGTAGTACTTCAATTCGGTCTGCATGGCACCATTGGGAATGATTCCTGTCTGCCAAAGTTTGTCCCAAACCATGTTGTACTTCTGACTCCAGGTCTCTTCGCCTGCGCCGTAAGCCAACTCGTAGTGGTCGCCCACCTTGGTTTCGCTTTCCCATGCTGCTGCCATCTCTTTAGCCTTGGCGTTGTACTTGGCATAAACATCGTCGAGACCTTTCATCTTAGCGAGTTCTGCATAGCCGGCAATGCCCATGATAGCCTTGATGGCAAGGTTGCAGTTGCCAGCCCAATGGCCTGCGAAGTCATCGGTGCAGAGCTGGTTGGCGGGGTGCAAGCCATTTTCCACGAGGTAGTCGGCCCAAGTCGTGATGATGTCCCAATACTTTTCAACATACCCAGTGCTGCCCTCCTGTTTGCATATCTGAGCAGCGAGGGTTATCATGTTACCGGCCTCTTCGAGTGGCATATCTCCACCATAGACTTGTCCGTTGGCCTTGGGGTATTGTCCGAGGTCGTGTGCAGCAAAGGGCTTCGTCCAGCGACCAGAGAGGCTATAATCGAAGATAGAGGTCATCATGGCCTTCTGCAGTTCGGGGTTGTAGCAGAGATAGAGAGGAGCTTCGGGGTATGTCAAATCGACGGTATTCACGCATCCGTTGGAATTGTTCTCTTTGGAGAAGAATAGGAGGTTGCCCTCGTCGTCGCGGAAGAGCTTGTGGGCAGCATTGACATGGCGGTAGGAGCCAGAAAGGATTTCTGCATACTTCGTTCCACCTGCTGCAAGTGCATCGTCATAGATGGTCTGATCCATTTGGCGGCAGCGCTTCATGATGTTGGCATAGTCTGCCTTCATGCGGTCGAACATGTCGAAGATGCTGACACTGCCCTCATGTGCCCAGTAGCCCTTGTAGCGTTTGAAGAAGTATTCAATATCCCAAATCTCGTCGTATCCAATCATAGCGAAGCTGCTGCCTTGGTCGGTCTGTCCGAAGTCGTGAACGTAAGCCAAAGTGGGCAGCGATGCTTGCTTCTGGCAAACGACCTTTTGCTCGCCTTCCGGCAGGGTGCCGTCGGAGAGGAACTGTGTCTTGATGTCACCGTCGGAAGCAAGGGCAAGCTGTCCGTTAGCTCCGGAGAGATAAAGATAGCCCCAGTCGATGCAGATGCCGTCGCCTGTCTTGGCAAGGATGGGCTGCTGGATGGTGCCAGCCTTCAGATAGCATGTGCCGTTTTCCTGTTCCACGGTAGAGACAGTGGGTTGCTGAATTTTGTTGACAGCCATTTGAGGCGTGGTGGAGAGGTAGAACTTCACATCGTGCTTCTGGCCGTCGGTGGAGCGAACCTGATAGGATATGTAGTTGATGGGAGCAGACAGCAGGTCGAGGTCGTCGATGATGTGGGGAGCTGTGAACACGACATCCAACTCTACGGGACCGCAAGCGAAGGTGTAGTAGGTGTTGCAAGCCAACACATCAACGCTCTTTTGCTCTGCTGTCACAATCTTGTCATTACCTTTGGCAATGTTGCGGAAGATGCCGAAATCGACAAGAGCTCCGCCCGTCTTGTTGTAGCAATGGAAGGCCAAGACGTTGTTGCCCTCTTTAAGCAGATTGGCTTTTTCGCCATCTAAGCGAACAATCACGCCATCCACATAGTCCATGATGCCTGTTGCGGCTTTCTCGCCATTGATGTAGATTTCGCAGGCATCGTCGTGAGAGAAAATGAGATAGAGGTCGCCCTGAAGCTGGTCGGAAGAAAGATCAACGCTTCGGCGCACCCAGATGTCGTTATCTTCCTTTGTCCAAGGCGTACGGATGTTGTCGTAGTTGTCAGAGCCAAATGCACCCTTGCCGCTCTTCCAGGCAGAGGCGTTGAAGTCGGGCTTCATCCAGTTGTCAGCAGGCTTCTGGTCGGTGTATTGTGCTTCCCATTCGGCTTCGTTAGCCATTGGGACGACGCTCTCCATGAGTGTCCGCTGAGCAGCGCCCATCCAGCGATACACATTACCGTCAACATAGAGCAAACCTTCGAGCGGTTTCTCGTCGTTTGTCCAGTGGCGTGTGCTGCCATCGGTTAGCTTGTCGTAAGGACTCCAAACGGAGAAGTAAGGGTCACTAACTACGAGTGGAACACTGGGCAGACGCAAGTCCGTCTGCTTGTAAGGCTCGAAGAAGTTCTGCTCCACTCCTGAAGCATCATTCTTGGCATTCTGTTTACAGCCCGTCAGGCAGGTTGCCGCAATGGCAAACAATAGAACAATCTTTTTCATCCTATGAATGTTTAAGTTTATAAATCATTAGTTTCCGTTAAATTTATTTCATCATCTCCTGCACCCTCCTAACCATCGGCATTTTGAATTATTGCTGTCCGGGGAAGTTATTTCATTATCACCAGTTCTATCGCACGTCATCTC
>CAMKTM010000217.1 GCA_946415695.1 uncultured Prevotellaceae bacterium
CGACAAGGAGCCGAACTCGTCGGTCTTCAAGGTGTGCTTTATGATTTCCTGACCATTCGCATCGACAACCGTGAGCTTCAAGTCTGTTCTTTCCTCGGCCATTGGTGTTTTGCCGTGCTGCCAACAGTAAGCAAAGCCGCCCACATAGACCGTTTGCCCCGGACGATAGATGCTGCGGTCGGTATAGACATTGATGCGATGGTGGAGGGCTTCGTCCTTGTTGTAACGATAGCGCCACCCCAGGCTTTGCATTCTGAAAGCTTTGTCTTCGTCGCGCGAAAGCTCAACATAAAGATTGCTCTTATCGACGCCAAAAGTTGCCTCGACAATGCCTCGGCTGTCGGTTATCCTTTCCTCGAGCTTTGTGTATTCCTGTTGTGTCTTATTATAGAAGACGACTTTCACGCCTTGTTGCGGTTCGCCACTTTTCATGTCTGTCACCATGATGCGTTCCTTGTTGTCGGGCAAAGTGACATTCATGAAGGCGAGTGCAGACACGTCGAACAGGACAACGCGAGGCTCGTACTTCTCCAACTTCTCTGTCGATGTGCCGTCAAAGACGAAGGCATAGCATCCGAAGCCAGGCGAACGCCAATGCAATGTGTCCTTTTTCGTTTCGAGCGCTGTCACGCCTTCCATCGAAACAGGCAAAGTCTCGAAGGAAGTGCCGTTTTTCTTCACTTGCTCCAGCCTCGTCCCAGCCGTTTCCTCATCGCTGAACTCAAAGCAGTCCGGCATACGATAGACGGTGATGCTGGCCGACTGCATGTTCTTTATTTCGAGAGGAATGTCGTAAACACTGCTGGGATAGCACATCTCAGGGAAGCGCCCTGAGAGTTCCGGCTGACGAAGCTCGGCGATGCGGTTCCTGATGGCATTCGCCTCTCTGCTTCTTGGATAAAGCTTCAAGGCATAATTCAAGAGGTCTTCCTTTTCCTGATTCGTCTTGCCATACAGGTTGGCCAGCCGCAGATAGACTTCGGCACAGGCATCCAGGTCGCCATATTCATCGCGAAGCCTCAGCAGGATGCCTTCCGAATTGCCCCTCTCGTCAAGCGAATCGAGTCTGAGCATCAGGGTCGCCTCTCTCAGTCCGTGCCTTTGATACACATTGATGATGTCTTCGTAACGGGGCACGAGATGGTCGCGCCTTTCCTCTTCCGTAAGATTACTCAGGCAATCTTGCCATATAAAGTAGAGCACATCGTTCCCGAAGATGCCGTCGTCCTGGCCTTGTTCGGTCAGAGGCTTCGTGTCGGGCAGTTTCACAGCATGAAGTGCCTCGGCATCTTGCAAAGCCCGGGCATAAAGCTGGGCCGCATGACGGCGGTATTCGCCGAACGACCATTCCTGTATGCTGTCGTGGTCGCTCTTTGTCTTGCTGTCATATCGCTGCGAACGCCAGGCGTTGCCGATGAGCACACGAGCCATCACGGCACGATAGATGGCCTGTGCCGTCGGGTCTTTCTCGGCGAGCATTTCCGCCTTGAGTTGCCGCCAGTCGTAGAAGAAGCTGTCGGGCGTAATGTCCTCGCGCTTCTCGTTTTCCTTCAAGACAACCGCCAGACGCTTGGCTGCCTTTTGAGTTGCCCTGCTTCTGTCCTTGTCGTTTTGCAGGACGCCTTGCCAGACGGCTCGCTGCAGGTCGCCCTGCTCGTTGTCGTCGGCATATTCCCAATACATCGCGCCTCGCAAACCTTGCTCTTTAATGTAGGCACACTTCGTGGCAATAGAGCGCGGATCTTCATAGCCTATCGCCAACTCGCCCTTTTCGTCGGCCAGATATGGAGCCTTTGCAATATCGTCCCACTTCTTTTTGAGCGTCTGCTTGCCGAGGTCACGATACTTCATATACTCGTTTTCCTTGCCTCTACCATAGAAAGGCATTCCCAACACAATCTTATCAGCGGGCACTCCTGCCTTGCGATGGGCTACGACGCATTCAGAGGCACAGTTCCAAAAGACGTGCTTCGAGCGATAGAGGGCTGCATGATGCTTGGGGGCACCGCCCATGTCGTAGGCCATCACGTTGACGAAGTCGAGGTACTGAATGCAGCTTTTGTAGTCAACGAACTGCGCAGTTCCGATGCTCGCGAACGTCAGCAAGAGCTTTTTTCCCAAGGCTTGCCGGAGGTCGCGCATCAAAAGGGTGAAGTTCTCCGTGTCCTGAGGCGAGGCACTGATGCCAGCACTTGTCTGGGTGGGATATTCCCAATCGATGTCGATGCCGTCGAGCCCGAACTCATTGCAGACACGGCGGCAGTCCTTGGCAAAGGCGAGGCGGTTCTCGGCGGAAGCAGCCATCTCGCTGAATCGGCCGCTGCCCCAGCCGCCAACGCTCAGCATGACGCGCAGCTTGGGCTGTCGCTTCTTCAGGGCGACGATGTCGCGAAGCCGCTGCTCATTGTCGATGCGGACGCCATTGAACTGGTCGTTCACATGTCCGAACGCATAGTTGATGTGCGTCATCACCGTCGGGTCGGGCATCACATGCGACCACGACGTTACATACGCCACGACGACCGGCTCGGTCTTGCCTGCCGAAACATTCAGGCAGACACATAGGAAGGCAAGGATTGAAAGGAGGTGTCTCATAACTTCACACGTTGTATGACTGGATTCTTCGTGATGAATCGGTTGAAAGTTCATGTACTTGCAATTGCAAGTTCATGTACTTGCAATTGAATGTACATGTACTTGCAAACTACTTGAAAGGACAAGTCGGGTCGCACATGCCGTCGTCATGGGCTGTGCGACCCGTTAAGTGTCGTTTAGATTGCTTCCAAAAGCGCTTTGAGGAAGGGCCAGAACTTGGCCACCGAGGAGATGGAGCAGCGCTCGTCGGGCGTGTGGGGACTGCGCAGGGTGGGTCCGAAGCTGACGAGGTCCATGTTGGGATAGACGCCGCCTATGATGCTGCACTCCAGGCCGGCGTGGCAGACCTCCACCTTCGCCTCCTCGCCAAAGAGGTTGCGATACACCTCGACCATCTTCGCCACGATGGGACTGTCGAAGTTCGGCTGCCAGGCGCCGTAGTGCCCGCCAAACTCTACCTTCATGCCAGCCATAGAGAAGCAGCACTCCTGCATTTCCAGGATGTACTCCATCATCGTCTCGCTGCTCGAGCGAGCCAGGATGAGGATGCTCGCCTCTTCAGCCGTGATGTTCACGATGCCGAGGTTCGAGCTCGTCTCTACCACGGAAGGGATGCTGGGAATGTGGCGCAAGACGCCGTCGTGGCAGGCCATGATGGCGTCCACGAGGTTGTCCTGTATCTCGAGAGGCACTTGGCCGGTCGGCATGGCTGCAAGCTCCACGGTCATCGTGATGCCTTCCTCCACGCCGCGAAGCTCGTCGCTGAAGACGTCCTGACAGTACTGAGCCAGCTCGCAAAGGTCGTCGTAGTTCTCCATCGGCACGGTTAGAACGACACTTGCGGTGCGAGGGATGGCGTTGCGCATGTTGCCGCCCTGCCAGGAGCAAAGGC
>CAMKTM010000218.1 GCA_946415695.1 uncultured Prevotellaceae bacterium
AGGCACTGAATAGATTTGGTTCAGGATGTCAGTGACCGTAAGATTGCCTCCGAAGCCTTGTCTGCCTGTCATGCAGAAGCGGCATCCCATTCGGCATCCAGCCTGGCTGCTGACACAGAGTGTGGCTCTGTCGCCGTCGGGGATGAACACGCATTCCACCTTCTGACCATTCTCCGTGGGAAAGAGATATTTGGCTGTGCCGTCGCTGCTCTGCTGCACATCCTGGGGCGGCACACAGCCTGTCTCGTAGCGCTCTGTCAATGCGGCCCGACTTTTGAGCGAGAGGTTTGTCATCTCGTCGATGCTCTTCGCATGCTTGCCATAGATCCACTCTGCCATTTGCTTTGCGGCGAAAGCAGGCAGCCCCACCTCTGCAGCGACCGCCTTCAGCTCGTCAAGAGTCATGCCAAGCAACTTTCTTTTCTCCATTTTGTGCCTTTCTTTTACGCTATGAGGGAGGTTGTTACGTATATGCGCTGCAAAGGTACGAAAAAAATAGGAATTAAGGAAGAAGAATATGGCAAAGAAGTGTTAAATCATTGAATATGCAGACAAACAGACGCCCTTGTTCGATAAAACGCCCTGTGTTCGACGAACTCAAACAGGCTCTTTCGTGCGACTGGGTCGTTGGGGTTCGATGGCAAGCATGTTGTGATTCTCCGTATAGGAAAGAAGGCATCCATCGAACGGGGCTGTTTCAATAAACCTGTAGGCTTGTATCAATAAGAGCGTGCCTTTATCTTAATAAGAGCGTGCCTTTATTTCAATAAGAGCGTGCCTTTATTTCAATAAGAGCGTGCCTTTATCTTAATAAGAGCGTGCCTTTATTTTTATCATTGTTTTCTTGGGGCTAAGTTTCATTGTCATCTGCTCCTTTGTTTGCATAGGCATTAAGAAATCATTGACCCAATGTGTCGTTTTGGACGGACATCTGTGTATTTTATATGGCTTGCAATGTCCAGGAATGGGATAATATGACGACTTTTCATAAAACTTGTGCTAAAATACAAAAATAAATGCATATTATGCGATAAAAATGATGCAAGTTTGCATAAAATGTTGTACATTTGCACCGTTGTTTTCAGAATTTATGGAGACAAGTCAATAAATGGTATATGCTTTAATTTAGGTATTATGGAAACGCCCGACAAAAAGGCAAGACTGCAGGCTATTCGGAGAATTGTCAGCAAGAACAGTTTGGAGAGTCAGGAAGAGTTGCTCGCTGCCCTCAGAGAAGAAGGTTTCATCAGCACGCAGACCACTCTGAGCCGCGACCTCAAGAAGTTACGAATCAGCAAGGTCCGCATTCGCAGCGGCCTGAGCGTCTATGCTTTGCCTCGAGAAGGACAGTTTGAACTCGTCCCTTCTGTCGATGAAATCAACCAAACGAAATGGCGCCTGAACTTCTCGGGCAATTTGATGGTTGTCCACACGCCTCCCGGACATGCCAGCATGGTGGCTTACGATGTGGATAACATCAAAAATCCCTTCTTCCTCGGCACGGTGGCAGGCGACGATACGGTCATCATCGTTCTGGCAGAAGGCGCAGACAGAGAATTGGCAGGAAGTCTGATCCGCGACAAGTTCCCTAAGTTGAATTAGGTATTACATAATTATATTATATGAAAGATATAAAGAAAGAGGACATACAAGTGTTAGTGGCCGATGCCGAGCATGAGAAGTATGTCGATACCATCATCGACACCATCCGCGAAGCGGCACGCAAGCGAGGCACCGGCATAGCAGAACGTACCCACGAATACGTGGCAACCAAGATGCGCGAGGGAAAAGCCGTGCTTGCTTTGCATGGCGAGACTTTTGTGGGCTTCAGCTACATCGAGACGTGGGGCAACAAGCACTACGTCACCACTTCAGGACTCATCGTTCACCCCGACTATCAGGGGCTCGGCGTGGCGAAACGCATCAAGGACTACACGTTCACGCTGGCTCGTCTGCGATGGCCGCATGCCAAGATATTCAGCCTGACCAGCGGCGATGCCGTGATGAAGATGAACACGGCGCTGGGCTATGTGCCCGTCAGCTTCAACCAGCTCACCGACGACGATGCTTTCTGGAACGGCTGCCAGGGCTGCATCAATCACGACATCCTGGAGGCCAAGAATCGCAAATTCTGCGTCTGCACCGGCATGTTGTGGGACCCCGAGAAGCACAAGGGTGAGCCAACGTCGCTGGAAGTCATTAAGGACGTGATGCGAACCTTAGTATTGAGAGGGATAGAATAGAAAGCCCCTCTCCCCAACCCTCCCCCGCAAAGGGGAGGGAGTTAATTAGTAATTAGATTAAAAAAAGATATGAACCAGAATGAAAAGCACTCCCCTTTGGGGGAGAAGGAGGGGAGCCGCAAGGTTGTTGTCGCCTTCAGTGGCGGATTGGATACCAGCTACACAGTGATGTACCTGGCAAAGGAGAAAGGTTACGAAGTATATGCTGCCTGTGCCAATACGGGCGGCTTCAGTGCAGAACAGCTCAAGGCAAACGAAGAGAATGCCTACAAGCTCGGTGCAAAGCAGTACGTTACCCTTGACGTGACGCAGGAATACTACGAGAAGTCCCTGAAGTACATGGTCTTCGGTAATGTCCTGCGCAATAATTGCTACCCCATTTCGGTCAGCTCGGAACGCATCTTCCAGGCTCTGGCCATTGCAAGGTATGCCAAGGAGATTGGTGCCACAGCCATTGCCCACGGCTCCACCGGTGCGGGCAACGACCAGATACGCTTCGACATGACCTTCCTCGTGATGTGTCCGGGCGTGGAAATCATTACGCTGACCCGCGACGGCAACTTGTCCCGTCAGGAAGAGGTGGATTACCTCAACAAGAACGGCTACTTTGCCGACTTCACCAAACTCAAGTACAGCTACAATGTTGGCCTTTGGGGCACCAGCATCTGCGGGGGCGAGATACTCGATTCGAAGCAAGGACTGCCCGAAAGTGCTTACCTGAAGCATCCGACAGAAGAAGGCCCTGAACTCTTCAAGATTGGTTTCGAGAAGGGCGAAATCTGTTCCGTCAACGGAGAGAAGTTCGACGATAAGATCAAGGCCATACAGAAGGTCGAGGAGATAGGCGCCCGCTACGCCATCGGCCGCGACTGCCATGTGGGCGACACCATCATCGGCATCAAGGGCCGCGTGGGCTTCGAGGCTGCCGCTCCAATGCTCATCATCGGCGCTCACCGCTATCTGGAGAAGTTCACCCTCTCCAAGTGGCAGCAGTACTGGAAGGAGCAAGTGGCCAACTGGTACGGCATGTTCCTCCACGAGAGCCAGTACTTGGAGCCCGTCATGCCTGACATCGAGGCGATGCTCCTGAGCAGCCAGCGCAACGTGACCGGCGAAGTGACGCTCGAACTGCGTCCCTATTGCTTCCAGACGGTCGGCGTGGACA
>CAMKTM010000219.1 GCA_946415695.1 uncultured Prevotellaceae bacterium
TCAACTTTGACGGTGTCGGCGGAACGCAAACCATTCAGATTACGAGCAACACGGGTTGGACCGTGGGAGGCGCTCCGGACTGGCTGACTGTATTCCCCACGCAAGGCACCGACAACGGCACTATCACATTGACGGCAAAGACAAACTCCGGAAGCCCCAGAAACTGCATCCTCTATGTTCAGGCAGGCGAAGCATCGACTACTGTCAGCGTCAACCAGTCGGGACAAGACCATAATGGCATAGTCGGCACATGGAGAGCCAGCTTTGGCAGCAACAGCTGGATGTCATTCACTTTCAACGCCGATGGCACAGGCATGTACAATGAATATGACAACGGACACTGGGATTCGTATAACGAAACCTTTACTTATACCTATGCCTACAATGTAATTACGATTCGTTGGTACGAGAACGGTTCTTACGTAGAGACAGAGACAATACCTGTAAAAAGCCTAACCTCCACCGAGCTTGTCATGAACTTTGACAATGAGGGCTATCGCACATTCTACAGACAATAACTCAATCTTAAAGTTCAGGGGGGAAACTTCCTGAACTTCTTATTAACACTTAATAAATTATTCAAATGAAACAGAGAAACATTTTCACTAAGCTCGCCATAGCATTAGTGCTTGGCGGCAGCCTGGCATCTTGCAGCGACGACACACCTGTCATCACCGATGCCAATGGAGACAAATGGCAGGTGACAAGCTTTGGCGGCTTCCTCTTCTCCTACGATAAGGACGGCTACCTCACAAGCATCACCGACAAAAAAACTACCTACAACGTGCAGAAAGACAAGTTCGTCGTAAGCGGTTTCTACAAAGATTGCAGTGAAAACGCAGAATTCACGTTCGACAAAAACAATAACATTACTAAAGTCGTGGCTTCCTTTACAGATACAGGAGAATACTATACGTCAAACACGACTATGGACTACACCTACGACTCCGACCAAAGACTGAAATCGTGCACAGGAACCAGTAGAAGTCAATGGCAAGAAAAAGGAAAATCGGGTTACGAGGACGCCAAAGCCACAATTAACTATCAGTGGAGCAGCAACCAGCTTATTGTTAGCTTCATTGGCACATCAACGGGCGTTTATGATGGTGAGACCTATAATGATAATAACTACAAGACCTATGTTTACACGCTTGGCGGTCAGCCCAATAGCAGTAAGCAACTGCCCTATTGTATGACCGAGTACATGATACAAACACCTGAAGACGGTGGCGAAGATTTCAAAATCGGCAGCTTATTGGCCGTACTTGGTCTCTATGGCAACGGACCGGAAAACCTTCCCACAAAATACACCCGTAAATGGAGAGATGACAACGGCATGGAACATTCGGACGGGTATGACAATCTCATCTCATGCACGCAGAACAGCAACGGCACCCTCATGCAAGAGAAAGAAGGGGCTGACTGGGGCAACGGAAACTCATATTGGAACGATCCCATCTATTACATCTACACTGCCACCCGCGCTGACGGCGTCGCTACGCAGAGCCTGATGGAACTCCTGTACAACAGCTTCCGCCACGCCCCCAAGCACAGAGGAGAATAGAAACAAACAGTCAGAAAGAATCATTAGTATGAGGAAAAAAGATTGTTTTTGGAGCATTGCCGCCATCATGTTGGCGGCAATGCTATGTTCTGTCTTTGTTTCTTGCAAAGAAGATGACAACGATGGCGACGAGAATAACAGCAGCATTACGGGATATTGGGTCAGGGAAGCGCATCTGAACAACCCTGTCAGAAACGGCAGCAGCGGAACAGTCACTTCCTACGGCTTCCAGTTCCTCAGCAGCGGGACGGTGTACGTCTTCCAAGTGCAGCACACGGGGCTGGGTTCCCGCTACTCGTATGCCGAGGCAAACACCTCGTGGGAGAAGATTACCGAGCGGAACGGCGTCAGCTTCTACATCAACCCCGATAAGAAGCAGAAGAGCTATCTCCGCACGGGCAACACCATCGCCATCTCCATCGCTTCAAACCCCACGCTCATGAAGATTACAGGCTCCGGACGCATGGAAGCCATCTCCGCCGACGGCTGGGCTGAAGGGACATACGTCAGGGTTAAGTAGGAGCAATTACAAGCATTGCCAAGGCTCTGGCACAACGATGACGAAGTATTGTTCGGACAACGCCTACGGCACGAAAGACAACAGGACTGAACTGGAGCCTGCCGACGATGCCGCCACGGCGAATTGGGGAAACGACTGGCAAATGCCCAGTTTGGCCCAATGCCAGGAGTTGTGCTACGACATCTACACCACATCAACCTGGACAACAGTAAATGGTGTATATGGAAGGAAAATAACAAGCAAATCCAACGGGCAAAGCATTTTCCTTCCTGCGGCAGGCAGCCGCGATGGTACTGTTTATCACGACATCGCTGGCAAGGGAAGCAACTACTGGTCACGTTCGCTCCATGCCGCACGGCCGGATTTGGCTGGCAGTTTTGGCTTTTACCAGTCGGAAACCTTTGGGTATGGATCGCCCTGCCGCTTCTATGGCTCTTCTGTTCGACCAGTGCGGAAAAAATAAATCTGTTCAACAAGACATGAGACTGCCCTTAATCCTTTTGTTACTCCTCTTCTCGGTGCGTCTCTCGGCGCAGGACGTGATCGTGAAGAAGGACAAATCGACGGTGCGATGCCGCGTCGAGGAGGTCACGGACTCTGTGATTTCATATATAAATTGGGGCGATGCGAGCGAAACCTGCTACTTGATGGACAGGTCGCTCGTCTCGTCCATCATTTACGAAGACGGAAGGAGAGAGACGTTCGCGAAGGCAAAGCCTCGGTTAGCCCCGGACGACCCAAACAAGAAAACATCTACGAAGCCTCTGTTCGACCCAGCCAACCCGTACAAGAAGGTGAGGCGGCTCAAGATTGGCGGATGGATAGGTGGCGGCATGTTGGCAGGTCTCGGCATGACCGCTATTGTGGCTGGTATTGCAAACGGCTCATACTTTTCCAGAGCTGTAGGAATCGTTTACGGATTGCCTTGCATAATCGTAGGCGGCGCCGTCACTGCTCCGTGCCTGATTGTTGCCGGCAAGAAGCGGGGCGAGATTGATGCCGCCCTCGGGACGTCAGCCATTTACCGCCACGACATCCCTCTCCGAGGCAGCTCCTCGCTCTCACTCGGCGCCGACATGCTCTGCGACAACATTTTGCACCAACGAACCGTCGGCATTGGCTTGAGCTACAACTTCTGACTTGTTCCCAAAGTCCGCACGTATCCAAATCGGTCATTGCAATTTATACTATTGGTGTCCAGTAAAGAGAAGCTATGCTGTCTTTACCGGACACCAATTTTTTATTATACAACTGAAGTTTCGGAAGTTATAATGGAAGTTAAAATGGAAGTTAACTCGCTACAC
>CAMKTM010000220.1 GCA_946415695.1 uncultured Prevotellaceae bacterium
TGGGAACGGGCTTTCCTTGCTGTGGCGTTTTGGCCTCTGATGATAATATTGTCTTCTCAAGACGAAAAAATGCGCTGTTATGCCTGCTAAATGGGAAAAAAATCGTAACTTTGCACGAAATTATACACTGTATCACATGGAAAAACATTTCAAGAGAACTACGATTACGTCCGCTTTGCCTTATGCAAACGGACCTGTACATATCGGTCATTTGGCTGGCGTCTATGTTCCGGCTGACATCTATGCGCGCTACCTGAGGCTTAAGGGGCGCGAGTGCCTGTTCATCGGAGGCAGCGACGAGCACGGCGTGCCCGTTACTATTCGTGCCCGCAAGGAGGGCATCACGGTGCAGGAGGTTGTGGACCGCTACCATAATCTTATCAAGGACAGTTTTGAGCGCTTCGGCATTTCCTTCGACGTCTATAGCCGCACGACGAGCAAGACGCACCACAAGCTGGCGAGCGACTTCTTCCGCAAGCTCTATGACGACGGAAAGTTCATTGAGCAAGTCAGCGAACAGTTCTATGATGAGCAGACCGGCCACTTCCTGACGGATCGCAACATCCGCGGCGAGTGCCCGCGCTGCCATGCTCCCGAGGCTTACGGCGACCAGTGCGAGAAATGCGGCGCCACGCTTTCGCCCGAGGAACTCATCAATCCCTATAATGCCGAGACGGGCAATCCGCTTGTCAAGAAGCCGACCAAGCACTGGTATCTGCCTCTCGACAAGGACCAGCAGTGGCTCGAGAAGTGGATTCTTGAGGATCACAAGGAGTGGCGAAGCAATGTCTATGGTCAGTGCAAGAGCTGGCTGGACGGTGGACTGCGGCCTCGTGCCGTCACTCGCGACCTCGACTGGGGCATCCCTGTGCCCATCGAAGGCGCAGAGGGCAAGGTGCTTTATGTCTGGTTCGACGCTCCCATCGGCTACATCAGCAACACTAAGGAGCTCTGCGACGCCCATCCCGAACTCGGCCCGTGGGAGAAGTGGTGGAAGGACCCAGAGACAAGATTGGTCCATTTCATCGGCAAAGACAACATCGTGTTCCACTGCATCGTCTTCCCCGCCATGCTGAAGGCACACGGCGATTACATCCTGCCCGACAACGTGCCCAGCAACGAGTTCCTCAACCTTGAGGGCAACAAGATTAGCACCTCGAAGAATTATGCCGTCTGGCTCAACGAATACCTCGACGAACTGCCGGGCCGTCAGGACGAGCTCCGCTATGTGCTGACCGCCAATGCGCCTGAGACGAAGGACAACGACTTCACTTGGGACGACTTCCAGGCACGTTGCAACAACGAGCTGGTGGCCGTCTATGGCAACTTCGTGAACCGTGCCCTGCAGCTCACACAGAAGTACTATGAGGGAAAAGTGCCCGAGTGCGGCGAGCTGAATGACTATGACAAGGAGACGCTTGCCGAGTTCTGCGACGTGAAGTCACGTCTGGAGCAATTGCTCGAGGGTTTCAAGTTCCGCGAGGCACAGAAGGAAGCCATGAACCTGGCGCGAATCGGCAACAAGTACATCGCCGACTGCGAGCCCTGGAAGGTCGTCAAGACCGACCCCGAGCGCGTCAAGACCATCATCTACCTCAGCCTGCAAATCACGGCTAACCTCGCCATCGCCTTCGAGCCTTTCCTGCCCTTCAGCAGCAAGCGCCTGAGGGAGATGATTTGCCTCACCCCGACCCTCTCCAAAGGAGAGGGGGAGAGCCTTTGGGAGCTGCTGGGGCGGACCGATATCCTGCCTGCCGGCAAGCAATTGCCCAAGCCCGAACTGCTCTTCACGAAGATCGAAGACGAGGTTGTGGCTCAGCAAAAGAAAAAGCTCGAAGACACCTTGAAGGCCAACGAAGCGGCTGCCTATAAGGCTGCGCCTGTGAAGCCGACTGTTTCCTTCGAAGACTTCGAGAAGCTCGACATCCGTGTCGGCCTCGTCAAGAGTTGCGAGAAGGTGAAGAAGAGCAAGAAGCTCCTGAAGTTCATCCTCGACGATGGCAGCGGCCAAGACCGCACCATTCTCAGCGGCATTGCACAATGGTACGAACCGGAGCGTCTCGTAGGGAAACACGTCCTTTTCATCGCGAATTTTGCTCCTCGTCAGATGATGGGAGAGGAGAGCCAAGGCATGATTTTGAGCGCTGTCAACTATAACGGCGACCTCAGCGTTACCACAGTTCTCGACGACGTCAAGGGCGGTAGCCAAGTCGGATAAGTATATAACAAGAGGGGGTCATAATAAATAACAACGGATTACACGGATTCAACGGATTAACTTAACAGCTTCTTTCAGCGTGGCTTAAATCCGTCAAATCCGTGTAATCCGTTGTATTTGTATTTTGACACGCCCTCATATCTTACACAGCGTCTTCATCCCTCCATAGTTTGTACGGATAGTGACGCATGTGGCTGTTGTAGAAGCGGCGGTCGCCAGTGACCTCTTTGCCGATGAAAAGGGGCTTTTTGAACTCGTCGTCCTCGCTTTCCAGCTCAATCTCTGCCATAATCAAGCCTGCGTTGTCGCCTTCGAAGACATCCACTTCCCAAGTGTGCCTGCCGTCTTCCGATGGTACAAGCCAACGCGTCTTTTCCACTATGCCAGGCTCGCAGATGGACATCAAGGCCTTTGCTTCTTCCAACGTGATTTCCTTTTCCCATTCGAAACGTGCGAGGCCGGCTCTGTCGCTCGGGCCCTTGATGGTGAGGTACCCTTTGTCGCCACGAATGCGGACGCGAACCGTCCGGCCGTTTCCACTGGCTATGTAGCCCTGGGCTATGTGTGTGGAACTCGTGGCGAGGTTCCGAAATTCGCCTACAACAAGGAACTTGCGTTCGATTTCAAGTGGAGCTTTCATAATAATATGTAGTAGATATAAAGGGGAATCATTAAAGCGGGGGACTCTATTCTCGATGTTCAAGGAAGTTTGCTCGCTATGCTTGTGGACGATCTTTCGTCAACAGGAATGAACAGGTTCATGCTTATTTCTTACTTTCGGCACGTTCTGTTTTTCCCGTCACCCAGCGGTGTGTTGTTTGCTTGTACATGTAGAAGCAATTGCTTGTACATGTAAAAGCAATTGCACGTACATGTACAAGCAAACTATATGCCATGAAGCGTCATGCAAGTTCTTATTGCGCGGGGATGATTTTTCATCACGATCCGTTAGTCAGACAGCTGTATGATGTTTTATTCGGCGCCGAACTCCATGAGGTAGGCCTTGATGAAGGCGTCTATCTTACCGTCCATGACGCCGCCGACATCGCTGGTCTGGTAGTTGGTGCGGTGGTCTTTGACGCGACGGTCGTCGAAGACATAGCTGCGGATCTGGCTGCCCCATT
>CAMKTM010000221.1 GCA_946415695.1 uncultured Prevotellaceae bacterium
CCGCTGTACTTCATGCGAACTTCAGCTGCCTCGATGATTTCCTCTCGACGCTCTGTGATGCTGTTCAGCAAGTTGGAAAGGGCGGGAATTAATGGTGCGAGCGTTGACAGACTGAGTTGGGGACGCATGACGAGGTCGATGAGTTTGCAGCCGCGCTGCAGTTCTTCGCTTCCCAGCTCCTTCAGGCCTGGATTGATAAGTGCTGCCTTTACGCTGAACGTGTTGCAGAAGTTCTCGATGTCGGCGATTGCCTGTTTCTTTCGGAGCCAATGGTCGTAGCGTTCTTGGGTCGCCAAGCCGAGTTCGTAGCTGCGTTCCGTGAGTCGAGCATCCGCGTCATCTTGGCGAAGCAGGATGCGATACTCAGCTCTCGAGGTGAACATGCGATATGGTTCGTCCACACCTTTTGTCACCAGGTCGTCAATGAGAACGCCGATGTAGGACTCGTCCCTGTGCATGATGAATGGTTCCTGCCCGGCAATTTTGCGTGCCGCATTCACTCCAGCTACCAGCCCTTGTCCAGCCGCCTCCTCGTAGCCCGTGGTCCCGTTCACTTGTCCAGCCAAGAACAAGCCTTCGACGATTTTCGATTCCAGCGAGTGCCGCAGTTGCGTCGGGTCGAAGTAGTCGTATTCTATAGCGTAGCCAGGTCGGTAAATCTGCAGGTTGCGGAAGGCAGGTATCAGTCGTAGCGCCTCAATCTGAGCGTCCATGGGCAAAGAACTCGAGAAGCCGTTGAGGTAAAGTTCCCTTGTAGAACTGCCTTCTGGCTCAAGAAATAGCTGATGCTCAGTACGTTCTGCAAAAGTGACGAGCTTTGTCTCTATGCTCGGACAGTAACGAGGTCCGATGCTTTGGATTTGTCCGTTATAGAGAGGAGAGTCGGGTAGGGCAGCCCTCAGACGCTCGTGTACAGCTTCATTCGTATAGGTGATCCAGCACGGGAGCTGTGGCAGTTGTCGCGGTTCGCCCATGTAGGAGAACTTATGGAAGTCGCTCTCTCCGTCCTGTCGCTGCATGAGGGAGAAATCTACCGAACGTCCGTCGATGCGAACCGGCGTTCCTGTCTTCATGCGGCCGACCGTAATGCCACAGGCTGCGATGCTCTCGGAGAGGTGGAGGCTCGGCAGTTCCGCACAGCGTCCGCCAGGAATCTTCGTTCGTCCGATGTGCATCAGTCCGTTCAGGAAAGTGCCGGCTGTGATGATGACGCAAGGAGCGAGTATGGTCACGTTTAGAAGCGTTCGGACACCCAGCACGCTTCGTCGGTCAACTTGGCACGCCTTGTCGGTCAACTTGGCACGCCTCGTTTGGCAACTAGGCACGTCTCGTTTGGCAACTAGGCACGCCTCGTCTGTCATTTTCTCTGTGAGCAGTTCCACGACCTGGTCTTGCCAGATGGACAGATTCTGTGTGTTCTCGAGCACTTCGCGCCATTTCCAGATGAACTTTCCGCGGTCGCATTGTGCGCGTGGGCTCCACATGGCCGGTCCCTTCGAGCGGTTGAGCATCCGGAACTGTATGGCTGTGGCATCCGTCACCTCTCCCGTGTGGCCACCCAGAGCATCAATCTCGCGGACAATCTGCCCTTTGGCAATGCCTCCGATGGCTGGATTGCACGACATCTGCGCGATTTTGTTCATGTCCATCGTGATGAGACAAGTCTTTGCTCCAAGCTTTGCTGCAGCCGTAGCAGCCTCGCATCCCGCATGACCAGCGCCGACCACAATTACATCATATTTCAGCTTCATCTGTTCTTGCTAACAATCTAATTTAGGTACAAAAGTAGTTATTTTCTGCAACATTTCCTCGAAAAAGTTGCATAAATCGCCAATTATGTGTACTTTTGTCTCCGTGATATACTTAATTTAAGGTACACGCGTACATAAAACAACACTAATATCATAACTAAATCTATTTTTCTATGTGGTTAATTAATTCATCAATCGGCAGGAAAGTCGTGATGTCCGTCACAGGTATCGCACTTGTCCTGTTCCTGACGTTCCATGCCTGCATGAACGTCGTAGCTCTCTTTAGTGAAGAAGGCTACAACTGGATTTGCGAGATGCTGGGCGCCAACTGGTATGCCGTAGCGGCGACAGTCGGCCTGGCAGGTCTTGTGCTCATTCACTTCATCTATGCCTTCTGGCTCAACTTCCAGAACCGTAAGGCTCGTGGCAACAATCGTTACGAGGTAACGGACAAGCCCGAGAAGGTGGAGTGGGCCAGCCAGAACATGCTGGTTCTCGGCATCATCATCTGCCTGGGTCTGTGTCTGCACCTTTACAACTTCTGGTGGCACATGATGGCTGCCGAGCTCATCGAAGGCGAGTATGCTCAGCACGCCACCGACGGCGTTTATTGGATCCGCCAGACCTTCAGCTGCCCCGTCTATGCCGGCCTCTATCTCGTATGGCTCTGCGCCCTGTGGTTCCACCTGACCCACGGCATCTGGAGCGCAATGCAGACAATGGGTTGGAGCGGCAAGGTTTGGTTCCAGCGCTGGCGTTGCATCGGCAACATCTATGCAACCCTCGTTGTGCTGATGTTCGCAGCAGTAGTGATTGTGTTCGCCATTCAAGGCTGTGGTTGCTGCGGAAGCAGTTGCGGAGCTTAAATGGTAAGTGGTAAACGATTAAATGGTAAATGCAATTATGGCAAAAGTATTAGATTCTAAGATTCCCGCAGGTCCAGTGCCTGAAAAGTGGAAAGAATATAAAGCTCACCAGCGTCTGGTGAACCCGAAGAACAAGCTGAAGCTCGACGTCATCGTTGTCGGCACAGGTCTTGCAGGTGCCAGTGCAGCCGCCTCTCTTGCCGAGATGGGCTTCAATGTTTATAACTTCTGCATTCAGGACTCGCCCCGTCGCGCACACTCCATCGCAGCACAGGGCGGTATCAATGCAGCCAAGAACTATCAGAACGATGGCGACTCCGTCTATCGCCTCTTCTATGACACAGTCAAGGGCGGTGACTATCGTGCTCGCGAAGCCAACGTCTATCGTCTGGCAGAAGTCAGCAACAACATCATCGACCAGTGCGTGGCACAGGGCGTTCCCTTCGCTCGCGAATATGGCGGCATGTTGGCCAACCGCAGCTTCGGTGGTGCTCAGGTAAGCCGTACCTTCTATGCTAAGGGTCAGACCGGCCAGCAGCTTCTGCTCGGCGCTTACTCTTCACTCTCGAAGGAAGTTCAGCGCGGCAAGGTGAAGCTCTTCACGCGCTACGAGATGGAAGACGTAGTCATCATTGACGGACGTGCTCGTGGCATCATTGCCAAGAACCTCGTCACCGGCAAGCTGGAACGCTTCAGCGCAAACGCTGTCGTCA
>CAMKTM010000222.1 GCA_946415695.1 uncultured Prevotellaceae bacterium
GCGAAGTGGCGGAGATGAGCTATGCCGGCGCACACAGCCTCCGCGACAAACTCATTGCGACGGGCAAGTTCAAGGACACTTTCCCAGGACAGCCTTTCTTCAACGAGTTCTGCGTCGATTACGAAGGAGACCTCGAAGCGCTCCTCGACAAATGCACCGCCAATGGCTACCTCGCTGGCGTTCAGGTCGGCGAAAAGACACTCATGCTGGCTGTCACGGAACAGCGCTCAACAGAGGAAATCGACGAACTCGTCGAGATTATGGGAAAATGAGAAAATAAGAGATTTAGAAAATAAGAAAAGGGAGACCATAGGCTTTTCACATTCTCTTATTTTCACAATTTCTAATTATCAAGACAATGAACAGGACATTATATGGAAACCTTATCTTCGAGTTGTCGAAGAAAGGACGCAAGGGTTACTCCCTTCCGCAGGACTATGACCGCACGCACACAACGGCGGAACTCCCCGAGGCACTTCGCCGCAAGGAAGCAGCCCGCCTGCCCGAGTGCGACGAACTGACCGTAGTGCGTCACTACACGAACCTCAGTCACAACAACTTCGGCGTGAACGACGGCTTCTATCCGCTCGGCTCATGCACGATGAAGTACAATCCCGTCATCAACGAAGAGATTGCCGGCATGAAGGCCTTCGCCGGATTGCATCCTCTGCAACCTGCCGTGACCTGCCAAGGCGCACTGGAAGTGTATTACAACCTGCAGGAGTCGCTTGCCGAGCTTGCCGGCTTGAGCGAATTCACGCTGAATCCCTGTGCCGGAGCACATGGCGAGTTGACTGGCTTGATGGTCATCCGTGCTTATCACGAAAGCCGAGGTGACGTCAGGACCAAGGTTCTCATTCCCGACTCGGCACACGGCACGAACCCAGCCTCTGCAGCAGTCTGCGGCCTGGAGGTCGTTGAGGTGAAGAGCAACGCCAACGGAACCGTCGATTTAGAAGACCTAGAGAGACTCGTTCAACTAGAAGGCCCTAACATCGCAGCCATGATGATGACCAATCCCAACACGCTGGGCATCTTCGAGCCGCACGTGCTGGAGATTACCGAGATGGTGCACAAGGCAGGCGGCCTGATGTACTACGACGGTGCGAACCTCAACGCCCTGCTCGGCGAATGCCGTCCCGGCGACATGGGCTTCGACGTGATGCACATCAACCTGCACAAGACGTTCTCCACGCCTCATGGCGGTGGCGGCCCAGGCAGCGGCCCAGTCGGTGTTCGCAAGGGCTTGGAAAAGTTCCTGCCGACACCTCGAGTCAAGAAGGTTGTCGTGAACTACGACCTCCCCGAAGACGGTCCGACCGAATGGGAAGGCTTCATCATCGACTGGGGAATTGCATCAGACATCAGCAACGGCAATAAGCCTCTCGGCAGCGTCGGCAACTTCTTCGGCAATTTCGGCGTGATGCTGAAGGCCTATGCCTACATCCTGTCGCTCGGCTCGGAGAACATCAAGCAGGTCGGCCCCTTGGCAACACTCAACGCGAACTATATCAAGGAACGCCTTCGCGACAGCTATCTCCTGCCCATCAAAGGCTTGTGCAAGCACGAGGTGGTCTTCGACGGACTTGCCGACAAGAGCACTGGCGTGACGACAATGGACGTGGCGAAGCGCTTGCTCGACTACGGCTATCATGCTCCCACCATCTATTTCCCGCTGCTCTTCCATGAGAGCCTCATGATTGAGCCCACCGAGAACGAGAGCAAAGAGACCATCGACGCCTTCATCGACGTGATGCACAAGATTGCAGAGGAAGCCAAGACAAACCCCGAACTGGTCAAGACAGCGCCTCACAACACGCCCATCGGCCGCGTGGACGATGTGCTGGCTGCCAAGCAACCTGTCACGACTTATTGGAAGGCTTTGGAAAGTTAATAAACGGGAGTCAAAGGAGTAAAGGAGTTAAAGACGATACTTAAGGGAGCTGCCCTATCTATTGTCTTTAACTCCCCAGCGCATAGCGCGACAACTCCTTTAACTCCATAAAAAGAACATCATGAATTGTTCCGACCTTATCATCATCGGTGCCGGCCCTGGCGGTTACAAGGCTGCCGTATATGCAGCAAAGCACGGTCTCAAGGTGACAATCTTTGAGGACGTGCATGTCGGCGGCACCTGCCTCAACGTGGGCTGCATCCCGACGAAGACCTACGTACACTCTGCCACTTTTAGCGAAGCCGTAGAGCGTCAGCCGCAAGTGGTGGAGGCCCTGCGTGGCGGAGTAGAGACGCTGCTTTCCCATCCCAATATCACGCTGGTACGCGAGAAAGGAGTTTTTACCGACGCAAATACGGTGAACGGCGTGACGGCAAAGAACATCATCATCGCCACAGGTAGCAGCGCAAAGATGCTGCCTATCCAAGGTGCCGACGGACAGAACGTAGGGTCTTCCACCGAGTTGCTCGCCCTCAAAGAACTGCCAAAGCGCCTTTGCATCATCGGCGCTGGCGTCATCGGCATGGAGTTCGCAAGCGTCTTCCAGAAGTTCGGAAGCGAAGTGACCGTCGTGGAGTACCTCAAGGAGTGCCTGCCCATGGTGGACGGCGACATTGCCAAGCGCCTGCGCAAACTCCTGGAGAAGCGCGGCATCACCTTCTACATGGGGGCTGGCGTGAAGAGCCTCACCCCCGCCCCCTCTCCGGGGAGAGGGGAGACGATACTCTTCGAGCAGAAAGGCAAGGAGGTCGCAGTAGAGGCCGACTACGTGCTGATGGCAACGGGCCGCAAGGCCAACACAGAAGGCCTGAACCTCGAAGCTGCTGGCATCACCCTTGCTCCTAACGGCACCATCCCTGTCGATGAGCACTTCAGAACCCTTAATGGTCAATCGTCAATGGTCAATGGTCAATGTTTTGCCATTGGCGACGTCAACGGCCGGCAGATGCTGGCTCACGCTGCGGAGATGCAGGGCATACACGTCGTGAACCATATCTTAGGAGCAAGGGGCAAGGAGCAAGGGGCAAGAGTCGATGGGATTCGCTTCGACGTGATGCCTGCCGCCATCTTCACCGAGCCGGAAGCAGCCTGCGTCGGTCCCACAGAGGACCAGCTGAAGGAACAGGGCGTGCCCTTTGAGTGCCACAAGAGCTTCTACCGTGCCAACGGCAAAGCATTGGCGATGAACGAGACGGAGGGAATGGTGAAGCTGTGCTGCGAACCCGAAGAAGGCAAACTGCTCAGCGCACATGTCTTCGGTGCTCATGCCGCCGACATCGTGCAGGAAGTGACGGCCTTCATCACGCTCGGCGCCACGCTCCGCCAGTTGCGCGAGACAGTCC
>CAMKTM010000223.1 GCA_946415695.1 uncultured Prevotellaceae bacterium
GAAGTCCACCTCTTTGCCCTTGCTTGTCAGGGCCTTGAAATCATAGATTGTTTGCATATTCACTTAGTTTATTGTTTGTTAATCAATGGTCAATGGTCAATAGTCAATAGTCAATGGTCAACGGTCAATGGTCAATGGTCAATGATGTTATTACCCCAAGACCACGTCGAGCACCATCATCAGCACGAACCCGACAGCAAAGCCGATAGTGCTGAGGTTGGTATGTTTGCCAGCCGATGCCTCGGGGATAAGTTCTTCGACGACAACATAGAACATGGCTCCTGCTGCGAAGGCGAGCATATACGGCAGGACAGGAATCATCAGCGAAGCCAGCAACACGACTGCCAAACCGCCAATCGGTTCAACGGCTCCGCTGAGGCTGCCAAGCATGAATGCACGCCAACGGCTGTTGCCTTCTGCCCGCATGGGCATCGAGATGATGGCGCCCTCGGGAATGTTCTGTATGGCGATACCGATAGAGACCGCCAACGCACTTGCCAGCGAGAGTCCCGAAGCGCCGTCTTGTGCTCCGGCAAACACGACACCGACTGCCATACCTTCAGGCAGGTTGTGGATGGTGACAGCCAGGGCAAGCATCGCCGTGCGCGACAGACGCGAGCGAGGACCTTCGGGCTTATCATTTCCGATGTGCAGGTGGGGCGTCAGCTCGTCAATCATGAGCAGGAACCCGATGCCCAACAGGAAGCCGACGGATGCCGGCAACACCGACCATGCGCCCTTTGCCTCCTCCATCTCCATAGCAGGAATCAGCAACGACCACACGGAAGCTGCCACCATGACGCCCGAGGCGAACCCCAGCAACGTCTTTTGCACACGGTCGGGCATCTCGTCCTTCATGAGGAAGACGAACGCCGAACCGAGCATCGTGCCAAGCAGAGGGATGATTAACCCAACAGCTATTGTTTCCATGAATGCAAAGGTACGAAGATTTCTTGAATCTCCGTACCTTTCTCCTAAGAATAATTTGTCATTTCGGTTGAAACACTTTCTTCCTCAGTCGCGACTCGGCAGAGTTCAAGCACACTTGAGTCTGCACTCGCTGCTACTTCGGCTCCCACTTGCAGCGGACGGGCGACACGATGGCGCCTTCCTTCTTCAGTTCTGCAAAGGCCTTATCGACTTCCTTGCGGTCGGCGCCAAGTGCCTTCGTCACATCTCCGGCCGAGACGGGCTTGCCTGCCTCGCGCATAGCTTTTAGAACTTTCTCTTTCATGTTTCTTTGCTTTTAGAATTTCACGGTCTCCACGAGTTCCATCATCTGGAAGAAGTCGGCCTTGGCATCCTTGAGGTAGTACATCACGCCGTTCTCGCCGTTCTCGCCAAGAGCAGGCTTCAGCACGGGCATCTTGTCAACAAGTGCCTTACCCACTTCCGAACGGTTGTCCTCGACGAGCGTGCACTCGATGCGGAGCGTCTTACCCTTGAAGGCACAAATCTCGGCCTTGGGGTTGGCAGCAATCTGGCGTGTGGCATTCGTCTTGCCGAAAGCCATGATGTAGATTTTGTCCTCGAAGTAGAGCATCGCTCCATAAGGACGTACGCGCGGCTGGTCGCCCTCGACGGTTGCCAGGTAGAACGTCTTGGCGTTCTCCAGGAAGTCGTAAACTTTCTTTGTTGATTCCATAGTTGTGACGTGTTAAGGTTAAAGCTGAGTGAACAGCCAGTTCTGTGTGCCGATGCATTCCATCATGTCGAGTGCGCCCTGGCTCCAATAGAGGTCCTCCTCCTCATCCTTCAGGTAGTCCTTCATGATGTCGTAGGTGGTGGGATCGTCCTTCACCGTCTCCATACACTTGAGCAGAAGCTCAACGCCGGGGCCTTGGATGGCGAGGTCGGCCTTGACGTACTCGATGGGGTTCGTGATGAGCTCGCGCGGCTGCATGCCCTCGAACTTCACCTCGCCGCCCAGGTCGAGGATGCGCTCGGTGAACTTCTCCACCCAGCCCATCTCTTCGCCGAAGTGGTCGACGTACTTCTGTCCGAGCTTCGTAAAGCCCTGCGACTTGAAGATCATGCCCTGCTGCTTATGTACCATAGCGCCCTCGGCCAGATGTGTTACGAAAAACTGTAATGCTTCGATTGATTTCTTTGCTTCCATAATGTTTTAGTGTTAATTTGTTGATAGAATATCTGCTTTGCTCTGCAAAGTTACGAATCTTTTCCCTATCTTTTGCAATCCCGGACGGCACAAAACTTGTCCGAAACGATACAACTTTCAATTATTCTTCGTAACTTTGCCCTCAGAACATTGAAGATTGAAGATTGAGAATTGAAGATTGACATCTTAATTCTTCATTCTTAACTCTTAATTCTTAATTAATATATAATGTATAGCCTCGAGGAAGCCTGGATAAAGATGCACGGCGCTCGTCCCTTCGAGGGATGGGACGGGAAGATGTACTGCGACGAGACGGATGCAGCCATTACCTTCCGTGCCAACAAGACGCAGGGGTTCATGGCTGCCTACACGTTCACGCTCGTCCTGGAGGGTTGGCTCAGCATCATCTACAACGGACAGGAGCTGACGCTCCGCCCCGACGACCTCTACATCTACTCGCCCGGGCTTGAAGTGACCATCGTCGCCGCCTCGGAGAACTACCGCGGCATCTGCCTGCTGGCCGACGAGCACCTGTCCTTCGAACTGCCTACGACACGCGACCTCGTCAGCATCGCCTACGCGCCCATCGTCCGCCTGCACACACCAAAGCTGACACTCATGCACGACGACGCACTTCGTCTAGCAGAAAAGATGCACGAGATAAGCGGGCAGCTTCATTCCAGCCACATCTACAAGACAAAGATACTGCAGATGCTCTACGCCATCTTCTTGCTCGACCTGCTGGATGCCGAGGCAAAAGCCATTCCTCACAGACAGGTCCCGCAGCGCATCGAGGAGATATTCATCGGCTTCATACGCCTGCTGCCCCAGCACTTCGCCGAACATCACGACATCGCCTTCTATGCCTCGCGGCTCAACATCTCCAGCGTCTATCTCTCGCGCATCGTCCGCCAGGTCACAGGCCGCACCGTCATCGACTACGTCAACCAGATGCTCATGATGGAGACAGCCTTCCTGCTGCGCACATCCAACCTCAGCATCCAGCAAATCGCCGACCGTCTCCATTTTGCCGACGCCCCCTCGCTCAGCAAGTTCTTCCTCCGCATGAAAGGCCTCTCGCCCCGCGAGTACCGCAAGAGAGGTTGA
>CAMKTM010000224.1 GCA_946415695.1 uncultured Prevotellaceae bacterium
TGAAGTGGCACCAGAACCTCGGCTTCGGCGCTGAGAACTACCGCTTCCACGACCATGACAAGCTCGCCCACTATGCCAACGCCGCCACCGACATCGAGTTCCGCATGCCCTTCGGCTTCAAGGAGGTGGAAGGCATTCACAGCCGCACGAACTTCGACCTCTCGCAGCACGCCAAGTACAGCGGCAAGAAGATAGAATACTTTGACCCCGAGCGTAACGAGAGCTATACCCCCTACGTCATCGAGACCTCCATCGGCGTGGACCGCATGTTCCTCTCCATCATGTGCCACAGCTACGAAGAGCAGCAACTGCCCGACGGACAGGTGCGCACCGTGCTCCATCTGCCGGCTGCCCTCGCACCCGTCAAGCTCGCCGTATTCCCTCTGACCAAGAAGGACGGCATGCCCGAGAAGGCACAGGAAATCATCAACGACCTCCGCTTCCACTTCAACTGCAAGTACGAGGAGAAGGACCAGATAGGCAAGCGTTATCGCCGCATGGATGCCATAGGCTGCCCCTACTGCGTCACCGTTGACCAGCAGACACTCGAAGACAATACTGTCACCCTCCGCGACCGCGACACAATGGAACAGAAGCGCGTCCACATCAGCGAACTGCGCAGCATCATCGAGGACAAAGTGAGCATCACCTCACTGCTCAAAAAACTCCTTTAAGAAAAATGAAGCAACGCTCCACGATAGTCAGCTACAAGCTGAAGGCCCTTCTCCTGTTGCCAGTCTTGCTGTTACTCGCTTCCTGCAAGGGAGATACGACAGACGAAGATTGGACTGCCGACTGGAAGGCACGCAATGCACAATGGTTTGCCGATGTCTATGACAACGCCCAGGCAGAGATTGCGGCAGCCAAAGCGCAGTATCCCAACGGGAATGACTGGGAGCAACATTGCGACTGGCGCATTTACAAGACCTTGCTCAAGAGCCAGGATGTGCAGGGCGCTACCACGGATTACATCGTCTGCAAAATAAACCAACGCGGCACTGGCGACTGGAGCCCTGCTTATACCGACAGCGTCCGCCTTTACTATCGCGGCTGGCTCATGGATGCAAACTATCCCGTCAGCAAGGACAATATGACCGTCTTCAGCCAGACTTACTACGGCGACTTTAACGAAAAGACGGCAGCTCCCATCGCGATGCCAGTCACCAGTACCGTCGAGGGCTTTATGACGGCGCTTCAGTATATGGTCAAGGGCGACGACTGGCTGGTCTATATCCCGCAGGAACTGGCCTACAAGGAAGAGTCTTCGGAAGCAATCCCTTCATTCAGCACATTGCTCTACCACTTGCGGGTGGAACTCGTCCACAAGAGCGGAACAGGCATGTCCGAGTGGAGGTAACTCCATTTAGCCATTTACCATTTAGCCATTTACCATTTAATTATTTGCCGTGGCTGTTGTTGCGCAGGGAAGTAATAAATGGTAAATGGCTAAATGGTAAATGTGTGATGGTAAATCACCTGATGTTGCCGCGAATCTTGGTGAGGTAGGCGTTGAGTGCTTCCTCGTCGCGGTTGTCGATAATCTGTATTAAATCTTTCAGTTCGGAGCGAATGTCTTCGACGTGTGCCTTGGTGCGTGGGTTGAAGAGTATCTCGCGCAGCAATGTGTCGTCCTCGCCCAGGACACCACGCGCTATCTTCAGGTGCCGCTTGAACGTAGTGCCTGGAGCGTCCTGATGCTTCATCACGGCCGAGAACACGAAAGTGCTGACGAAAGGTACCGACAGGCTGTAGGCCATCGCCTCGTCGTGCTCGTCGAAACTATACTCGTGGACATTCAGCCCGAGACGGCGGTAGAGGTCGAGGAAGAAGATGCGCCCCATGTAGTCGCCTTCGTTGATGACGATGGCATTCTCAGAGGAGAGCGCACCGAGGTTGGCAAACGTGGGGCCGAACATCGGGTGGGTAGAGACGTAGCGGAGGCCGGTTCCTTCGTAGAAATCCTTCAGACCTGTCTTCACCGACGATATGTCCGATATGATGCAGTCCTTGGGTAATTGAGGAATGACCTGCTGGAAGACGTCGATGGTGTACTTCAGCGTGACGGCATTGATAACGAGTTCAGGCCGGAAGTCGCGTATCTCGTCGAGCGTCGTGAAGCGCTGCGTGTTGTAGAGGAAACGCATCCGCTTGGGGTCAATCTCATAGACGGCGCACTCGTGGTCGAAGGAAAGCACGTCCGTGAAGAACGAACCCATCTTGCCTGCGCCAAGGATAAGAATTCTCATCTTAGGATTTACCATTTAATCATTTACCATTTACCATTTACCATTTGCTGTTTTACCATTTGTCCATCTCCATTTCGCTCGTCTTTCAGATGCAATTAAATGGTAAATGGCTAAATGGTAAATGGTAGGTGTCTTTACTTATTGATAATCTCCATCTGCTGTCGCACGCTTTCTTCGTGTATGTTCTCGAAGATGCTCTTTATGCATTCCCTGCCGATGCCAAGCAGTGACCCTTGAGCGCCACGCTTGTCGAGAATCTCGCTGTAGCGGCGTGTCTGAACCACCATCATGCCGATTTCCTTTTTGTACTCGCCGATGTTGCGGCAAATCTTCATGCGCTTGGCAAGTAGCTCGATGATTTCGTCGTCGAGTTCATCTATTGCGTGACGGTAGTCTTTGAGCTTGTCGGTATGCTCTTTGGTGTCGCGGAAGACGAGGCGCGAGACGATGAAGTCGAGCACATCGGGCGTCACCTGCTGCGACGCGTCGCTCCATGCCTTGTCGGGATTGCAGTGGCTCTCTACCATAAGACCGTCCAACCCCATGTCCATCGCCTCTTGGCAGAGGGAGGCAATCAGGTCGCGTCGGCCGCTGATGTGGCTCGGGTCGCAAACGATAGGCAGATCCGGGCAGCGACGTTTCAGCTCGATGGGTATCTGCCACATCGGTTCGTTGCGGTACAGCTTCTTTTCGTAGCTGCTGAAGCCGCGGTGGATGGCTCCCAGCTTCTGTATGCCGGCACCGTTTATGCGCTGCAACGCACCAATCCAAAGCTCGAGGTCGGGGTTGACGGGGTTCTTGACAAGCACCAGAGCGTCGGTGCCTTTCAGGGCATCGGCAATGTCTTGCACGGCAAAGGGGTTGGCGGTGGTGCGGGCTCCTATCCAGAGAATGTCGATGCCATACTTGAGGGCCAGTTCCACATGCTTGGGTGTAGCCACCTCTGTTGCGGTAAGCATGCCCGTTTCTTCCTTGACTC
>CAMKTM010000225.1 GCA_946415695.1 uncultured Prevotellaceae bacterium
TCATGCCGCCGGGCAGACCGCTGCCGAGCAGCAGGCTCGACATGTGCTTGTTGGCGGGGTTGATGAAGTAGCCCAGCCAGTCGTCGATGAACTCTTGCGTAAGCGAGCGGGCCTTCATGTAGGCGTTCATGTTGATTTCTGGCACGTCGAAGCCTTCGTTCTTCAGCATCGACTGCACAGAAATGACGTCGGGGTGTACCTTGCCCCACGAGAGGGGTTCGATGGCGGTATCGATGATGTCGGCGCCATTGTTGCAGACCTCGAGGATGCTGGCCATGGAGAGACCGGGACCGCTGTGGCCGTGGTACTGTATGATGATGTCGGGATGGTTCTTCTTTATCATGCCTGTCAGCTTGCCGAGCATAGCGGGCTGACCGATGCCGGCCATGTCCTTGAGGCAAATCTCGGCAGCACCGGCAGCAATCAGCTTGTCGGCGATGTCGGAGTAGTACTCGGCAGTATGGATAGGACTTGTAGTGATGCACAGGGTGGCTTGAGGAATCATGCCGCCTTCCTTGGCCCACTTGATGCTCGGGATGATGTTGCGCACGTCGTTCAGGCCGCAGAAGATGCGGGTGATGTTCGTGCCTTGCTTCGCCTTCACCTTATACATGAGCTGGCGCACATCGTCGGGCACGGGGTACATGCGCAGGGCATTCAGGCCACGGTCGAGCATGTGGGTCTTGATGCCCACCTCGTTGAAAGGCTTGCAGAAGGCACGTACGGCCTCGTTGGGGTTCTCACCCGCCAAGAGGTTTACCTGCTCGAAAGCACCGCCATTGGTCTCCACGCGGTCGAAGCAACCCATCTCGATGATGACGGGCGCGATGCGTGCCAACTGATCCTTGCGCGGCTGGAACTTGCCGCTGCTCTGCCACATGTCTCTATAGACGAGACTGAATCTTACTTTCTTCTTCATTGCGTTTACTGTATTTTGTGTTATTATTTCCTATTCACCACAAGGCGACACGTCCCAAACCGCCCAAGTCGAGGCTTGCCGATTTAGCACCGAGTGCCCTAAAGGCTTTAACGATAGTGGCAAAGGTTACGCTCCGGCCGCTCTCTATCTTAGAGACCTGCGCCTCCTGAACACCCATTCGCTCGCCCAACTGCTTTTGCGTAAGGCGCTGTTTCTGCCGAGTCTGCTTAATGGCAACACCTATTTTGTACGCTTCAACCTCAGCCTTCAGTCTGGCCTCGAATTCGTCGCGCATAACGGTACCTTGCTCGCCAATCACATCGTTGAGCATTTCTTCATGCGTATAATACTTCATCATTTCTCTTTATGCTTTTCAATAAAATATAATTTCCTAATAGTTTCTGCCCTTAAAATCTCTTTAACAGGAGTCTTTTGAGTCTTCTTTACAAATCCGTGTGTGGCAATGACCAGCGTCTTTTCTTCTGTATCCCAGAAAGCCAGCATCCTGTACTTGACTCCATTGTATTGGGTACGGAACTCCCAGATGTCTGTCCCCTCGAGCTTCTTGAACAAATCACTATCAGTGAATATCATGCTCTTGGAGATGTTGTAGGCAATCTTCTCACTCGCCTTCTTCGGCAGTGATTTAAGAAATGCCATTGCTTCTTCGCTATATATGATGCTAAACCTCTCGCCCATTTTAATTTGCTAAGATGGTGCAAAGGTACGCAAACTTTCCAAAAAAGGAAAGCAAAGCGGCAAGTTTTTTCGCATTAGAGAGCAAAGTGGGAAGAAAGACACAAGAATAATTGAAATAAGTAAGGAACAATGGACAATCTATAACATCGAAAAACGCAAAGCACAAATTATAAATTATTGGTGTCCGGTAAACTTATTTCATCATCTCCTGCACCCTCCTAACCATCGGCATTTAGAGCAAATTGTGATTGGCAGGGGCTTGGGACGCCCCGCAGGGGCATTAAGCTGTCAGCCCAGGGCGCAATTTATCGGACACCGATAAAAACAAAATATCAAAATGCAACCAAACCGACTGAGTCCCTTTCCATCTGTCACTTTCCAAAGCATCAAAAAAGGCCACGAAACGCACCGTATTTGCCAACAAAGCACGGGGCGTTTTCAAACGAGGCGTGGCTTGTTGGGCATCGAGGCGTGCCTTGTTTGATTTTTCGCCTGCGGAGATTCACTATCGAAACAAGCCAATTTTGGTGGAAAAGCAGGCGGTTTTGCCATCTTTGCATGGCAAAACAGCATTTTTCGCTTGATTTCTTGTTTTGCAACCCGCTCATTATCAGCCAAAAGCGTTCTGGGCAAAGAAAATCCCCTCGGGGTACAAAAGTGCCGCCGAAGGGATTTTAAGCGATTCTCGCACGCCGCCACAAAATACAAGTGTAAGCGAAAAAGGCGTTTCGCAAGCAATATGTCAAAACGCAGTGTTACATTTTATGTGCTTGTTATGTGCTTCTTGGGAGGATGCTTTTAAATTCTGAACCGAAGGTCGATGAAGTCAACTATTGGCAACGAACAGGACGGACACTCTGACCGTAGTAGCGGTAGTAGCTGCTCCAGTCAATGTTGCCCGAGTAGAAATTCAGGTAGTACGCGTAACGGGAATAGCCCGTGCCGAGCGAACGCGACCAGTAGCCGCCGTACGAGCCTGCGTTGTTGAGACTCGTGTCATAGTGATAGCCCGCTGCTGGCAGGAAAATGCTGTTGTCGTTGCTCTTGCTCGTTATCTTGAAGCCGTAAACACTATTCAGCTGTGTCCACTCCGTTGTCGTGTAGCTGCTATTGTACAGTCTTTTCCTGCTCCAGCTTGATGCTGACGCCATCACAGAGAACGCCAAGGGGCGGGTTCTCTTTCTCGATGGTGACGCTGACCTTACGGACAGAAGGACACTCGGCAAGGACAGAGGAAGCGATACGGGCGGCCACGTGCTCCAAGAGGTTGGACGGCACGGCCATCTCCCTGCGGACAATGCTGACGAAGCGGGAATAGTCGGCTGTGCCTTCAAGCTGGTCGTCACGCCACGCAGAAGCATCCACATCGACAAGGGCATTGACTGTCACAAAAAAGTCCGCCCCGACAATTCGCTCCTGCGGCGACACACCATGATAGGCATATACCTTGATGCGGCTGACAGCTATCTCACATTTACAATTTACCATTTAGTCATTTACCAGACCCTCTTCCCAACCCTTCCCCCTCTATGGGGAAGGGCTTTCCC
>CAMKTM010000226.1 GCA_946415695.1 uncultured Prevotellaceae bacterium
TCCATCTGCGATGCCATCTTTTCGAGCTTCTGCATCGCCTGCTCGTAAGTCAGTTCGTTCATAGTTCTTTTTATTTAGGGAGTTATGATTAGGAGTTATAATAGGAAGTTATGAATTGGAGTTATAACGGGCCGATACATTTGGCTCTTCATAACTCCTCATCTTAACTCCTCTTCATAACTTCCCATCTTAACTACTTTTACTATTGAATATATGTTCCCTTTTTCCGTCTGTGTTGTCAGCACTTCGCCTTCTGCGAGACCTTCTGCGCTGCGGACGAGTTTTCCTCCGCAAGTGGTGATGGTGTAGCCGCGCTTCAGGAGAAGCCGTGGGTCGAGGCTTTCCAGCCGTTGCTTCATGAGTTGCAGACGATGCTGTTCGCGCTCAATGAACTGTCCGCCTGAGGTAAAGAGGCGATGATGCAGGAGCTGGAGTCTGGCTGGCTCGCGCTCGAGACGCTGAGCGGCGAAACTTGTCATCCGCTGGAGGAGGAGTGTTAGCCTGTTCTGTCTTCCCTGGATGATGTTCGTGATGAGCAAAGGAAGGACAGCCTGCTGACGTTCGAGGCGCTGCTTCTCGCGAAGGATGCGTTCGCTTGCGGTCCGTGTGATGCGCTGATAGAGTTCGTCGAGCAAAGTGGCTTCCTCTGCCTGATGGTCGATGATGAAGGCTGCTGCAGCCGTTGGTGTCTTGACGCGTGTATGGGCCACGTAGTCGAGCACCGTCTCGTCGCGTTCGTGACCGATGCCCGTCAGCACCGGCAGGGGATAGAGTGCGATGCAGGCTGCCAACTCATAGTTGTCGAAGTCGCTCAGGTCGCTGCTCGCTCCCCCACCCCGGATGATGACAACGAGGTCGAAGTAATGGTCTGGGGAGGCAAGAACCTCTTCGAGGGCACTGATGATGCTTGCGGACACCTGTTCGCCCTGCATGACTGCAGGGAAAAGCTTTACGTCGAAGTGGAAGCCGTAGTCGTTCTGCTCAAGCTGATTGCAGAAGTCGCCGTAACCTGCTGCCGTAGCGCTGCTTATGACTGCGATTCGCCTGAGCAACCGCGGTAAGGGCAAGCTCTGGTTGTCGTGCAGGATGCCGTCCTTCTCAAGTTGCATGAGAATCTCGCGGCGTCGCTTGGCGAGGTCGCCCAGGGTGTAGGTTGAATCGATGTCGAGGACATTGAGCGAGAATCCGTATTGCTCATGGAAGTTGACCTTGACCAACAGCTTCACCTGCAATCCATTTCGAAGCATCTCGCCACACTCCTTCTGGAAGCGAAGGCGCAAGATGTTGTAGGTCCTTGCCCAGCAAGTGATGCGGGCTCTTGCCACAATGCGGTCGCTCTCCTCATCCTTTTGGACGAGTTCTCCGTAGAAGTGGCCACCGAAGGCTGGCGTGCTGACATCGCTCAGTTCGCCCACAACCCAATAGGGTTCATCGAAGCTTGCCTCGATGACCTCGTGAACCAGGTTGTTCAGCTCGAAAAGTGTAAGCGTCTCGTTCTTCATTCCCTTGCGCAGGTTTCAGGGTACAAAGATATAAAGAAATAAGGAAAGAAGAAAGAAGAGCGAGGAATTTATTGTCGTTTCATGCGAAATAACATTCGCAGACTTGATGAGATTGTCAGAATAATTCGTAATCAAGCCTCTTCTGACGGCCTATTTTTAGTCTGGGGGCACTTTGGTACCCAAAACACAAAACAGGCGCTTAAATCGAATCTCTACTGAAAACCAATACTTTACAAGGAAGCATTTTCCTAAAACGAGTCAATAAAGTATCGACATAGCACACCTTCCAATCAAATAGAGCGTGTTTTTGTAGCAAATACGACATAGGGCGTTGGCAAACGCAACGAGGAGTTATGGCAATAAGTACGTGCCTAATTGGTCATAAGTACGTGGACTTATTGCCAATTAGGCACGCTTAGTTGGTCAAGTAGGTGCTTTAAGTCGGATTTCGATGTAAAGAATTCTGACTTTTACCTTACAGCCTGCTTTTTACCGTTGCTGATATAGATGCCCTTCTTTAGCTTGATGTTACCAACCTGACGTCCGCTGAGGTCGTAAACGGCAGATGATGCATTCTCAACCTCGGGCTTCGTGCTTTCCACTTCGTGCAGTCCGTCGGGGTCGATGGGGGTAATCGGCTCAACGGTGACGCCCTCGAGCTTGAAGGCATTAATGCCGAAGCTGGATTGACCGGTGAGGTTGACGATGATGCCCAGGGAGACCTCTGTCTCTTCGGCCAGCGTGAAGCTGACGGTACCTGTGGCAAGCGGACACCAGACGATGGCTTTCTCCTCGCACTCCGCATCGCTGACCATCGTCTTGCCTTCGCAGACGACGAGACGGCTGCTCTGCATGTCGTCCACATCGCCAGGCGTGATGCTGAAGCGGTACTTGCCTGCTGGCAAGGTGACTGGCTGCCAGAGACGATAGTCGAGCAGCGGTGTGGCAAAGCCGCTCCATTGTGTCTCGAACTGTATGTCGCTGTGGTGACTGGTGTCGATGTGAGCACCCGTCGTGACGTTACCCTTCACGATGGCATTGGCATCCTGCCACCTGGAGCGCGTGGTTCTCATGGCCAGACGGAGGAAGCGGCTGCTGTTGTTGGGGTTGACAGTACCGGATGCGGTGATGTAGGGGTTCTTGTAGTTCGTCAGGTAGTCAGCCGAGATGTCGCCGTGCATCAAGGCCTCCGTGTCGAGAGTGAAGACGCCAAGAGCTGAGTTCCAGGCATCGCCGTCGGGACCGAAACCGATACGCTGGGCATTGCAGCCGTTGGAAGTGCGGTCCACTACGTCGCCGCTATTTTGATTGAAGTCGTAGTACAGGAGCAGATTGCTCGTTGTCTGCGCCTCGGCAACATCGGCAATATGCTGGTTGCAACGGGCCTTTATCTCATCTGCGGAAAGCGCAGCGCCCCAGAGCCGGACTTCATCCAACTGGCCCTTGAAGTTTTCTGTCTCTGTTCCAACAGTAATGCTTCCCAAGGCAGGCATACGCGTAGCGAGCTTGG
>CAMKTM010000227.1 GCA_946415695.1 uncultured Prevotellaceae bacterium
TGCATCGCGAGATCAAGCATCTTCTGGGGGAGAGCGGCCATTCCTGCGGGGCCCACCCATGAATACCATGGGCGAGGCGTAGCCGAAGGTGAGGTAATGGTTTTGCACGGCTTCCTGGAAGATTTCCTGAAGCGTACCAGCCGAACCGGGTGTGTAGATGACGCCTCCCTTCGAGATGGTGAGGATGCCGTCCTCGCGGATGCTGTTGTCGAAGTACTTGGCGATGTGGGTGGCAAAGGGTGTAGAGGGCTCGTGTCCGTAGAGCCAGGTGGGAACGCCAAGGCTTTCGTAGCCAAGAGCCGGGAAACGATTGTGAACTTCCCAAGCAGAGGAAAGCCAAAGAGGATCTGTATAATGGGGAGCGACAGACAACATGGAAAGAGCCTGCTGCAATTCTTCCTCGCTTCTTCCCGCCATCCATGCTCCGAGGTGTGTGGCTTCCATGGCTCCGGGGCCGCCGCCCGTTATCATCAGGAATCCTGATTCGGTTAAATGTTTGCTCAGCCGCACCACTTGGATGTAGGCAGTCTCGAGGCGCGAGAGTCCGTGTCCGCCCATCACGCCCACAAGCTTGTGCTCGTCGAAGCGAGAGAGGTAGTCGCGCAGGCAGTCGCTGACGGAATGGTCGTGGAGTGTCCGAGCCAATGTCTCCTTGAAGTCTGTTACATACTTTCCCTTCTTCAGGTAATGGCGATAGACGCGTCCGTCGTAGCAATTATCGTAGGAGTCGGGCTGTTCGGGATTGAAGCCGTCGTAGAGTTCCTCGGGCGAATAGAGGTGGTTGGGGAAGCCGAACATCTCGCCCATATTTGGCAGGAAGAGGCAGTCCCTCGACTGTCGCTTGAGTCCCATGGGCAGGCGGCAACTAAGGAAGAGGCACTCGCGGTAGAGGTGTTTGAGAGCTATGTCACGAACATCTTCGAAATTGAGGTTCTGGAACACAATGCGCCTCAGTTCCTCATCCGGCTGGACGAGGAGCTCTGACAACTCTGCTTCTGTCTTTATCTGTTGGTATCGGTCTTGCATCAATAGTTTTTCTTGAATTGTCGGTCAATAGCGCGGCGGTCTTCTTTCTCCTTGAGTGTCTCCCGCTTGTCGTACTCCTTCTTTCCTCGGCAGATATGGATGTCCAACTTGGCAAGCCCCTTCTCATCAACAAAGAGCAGTGTGGGCACGATGCTGAAGCCTGGCGACTTGACCGTCTGCTGCATTTTGCGTATCTCTTTTCGGTTGAGAAGTAGCTTGCGGTCGCGCCTTTCGACGTGGTTGTTGTAGCTGCCCTGCTCGTACTGTGCGATGTACATGTTCTTGACCCACACCTCGCCGCCTATTATATAACAATAGGTATCCACGAGGCTCGCCTTTCCCTTGCGGATGCTCTTAATTTCGGTGCCGGTCAAGACGATGCCCGCCGTGAACTTGTCCAAGAGCAGGTAGTCGAACTCCGCCCGCTTGTTCTTGATGTTTATATCTTTTCCCTTGTTGGGAATCAATGTCTTTGCCATCTTTCATTTACCATTTAGACATTTACTTTTTACTTGACGACAGTAAGGAATTGCTCGAGGTGTTCGTCAACATAATGGGCTATCAGGTCCGTCGTTTCCTCCTCCATCTCGATGAAAGCATCGTCGAGGTCGTCTCCCTCGGGATATTGCTCGAAGAGCGCCATGAACTCCTCGTCGCTGAGGTCGGCAGTGAGCGCCTCCCCATGTTCCTCGAAGAACTTGCGTCCCTTGTAGATAAGTTTGCTCATGTCGTGAGCACCCCACAGACGCATCGCCTTTGCGAAGGGATTGAGGAAGATGAAGGGGCCATAGCCATTGTGGATGAGCTGGACGAAGCCGCCGTCCATCACCTCTTCGCGAAGGATGAAGTATGCCAAAAGCGTTGTCTGTTCGCCATTGAGCAACGGCATGGTCGCAGCATTCACTTCGCCGCCAATGGCTTCCAGGATGGCGTCGCGTATGCATGTCAGGAAGGCATCCGTGCCTTCGCTTGCAGCCTCCCGAAGCTTGGTTTCTTGTATCTTGATGTCCATATCTTACTTGTTTCTCTTGCAAATTTACATAAAATATCCGAGATTATAAGCCTATTGGGATAAAAACGGAACGAATCTTTCCGAAAAATTAGAAAATCAGGGCTCACATACGCTCTAACCTATCCTTTTCCGAGCTTTATGTCACAATTATTTTGTATCTGAATAGCGATTATTTTAAGTTTGACCCAGCTTTGACTCTTTTATCAACATTGGCCCCTGAAAATCCTTGGAAAACGATTTTTAGGGGCCAATGTTGATTTCGTCAGGAAAAGCAAAGAAGACAGGAAAAGGGGTGCGTCGATATACAATATCACACGTGTCGTTGATTGCATGGTCGTGACCATGCAATTGCAAGTACATGACCATGCAATTGCTTGTACATGTACAAGCAATAAACCCCTAATGCAATGTTATAAAAAAAAAGAGGGCGAGTTACGCCCTCTTTCTATATGTTTTTGAGAAGTTTCTTATTCCGTCCACTTCGCAATTAAGTCCTGCGATGGCTTTTCGACTTCGAGTTTATACTTCTTGATGATTTCGATGATCTGCTGCTGTATCTTGGCTGGTGCCACACCTTGCAGGGTGCTGACCAGGTTGTAGCCGGCTTTGCGCAGGATGGGGATGATGTCGGCGGGGACGCCTTTCTCGAGGAAGAGTTCGTCCTTGTCGCGCGGAGCCTTCACTTCGGGCTTCATCTGGGGGAAGAAGAGCACTTCCTGGATGAAGGGCTTGCCCGTCATGAGCATGGCCAGACGGTCGATGCCGATGCCGATGCCGCTGGTGGGAGGCATGCCGTACTGCAGGGCGCGGAGAAAGTCGTGGTCGATGACCATTGCCTCGTCATCGCCCTTGTCGGCAAGCTTCATCTGCTCGATGAAACGCTCCTCCTGGTCGATGGGGTCGTTCAGCTCGGA
>CAMKTM010000228.1 GCA_946415695.1 uncultured Prevotellaceae bacterium
TTATTGCCATGATCTGTATAGCGGCGACTTCCCAATGTTAGAGAAATGTGAAGCCAACGCATTTTACAATTGTAAAGCACTGGCAAAACATCGTGAAATCGTCCTCGGCAAGCATGTGTCCCTGTCCAATCTTGTAGGCTTCAAATGGCTAGCAAAAACATGCAATGAAGGGATAGAAGAACCCGTGAGTGAACATTTTTATAGCTCAGATGGAATGCATTACACACTGGATTATTATACTTACTATAAATGGGTTATTCCCAAGGGCAGCAAGCTGAGTATTATATGGCCTGTCGAAGGCTACGGCACGAAGCCCGACACCTTCGAAGGATATTCCATCGAGAATAAAACAGGCGGCAGCGGCTGGTCCCTCAGCACCACAACGGGAGAATTTCATCTGAAACGCACAGTGACTGCATCACCCGTGTATGAAACCCCAGAGGCACGCCCCTGGCACAATTTGCGCACGCAGATAAAGAAGGTGGAACTGTCTCGCTCGCCAGAAAAGAACGACTTCTACGGATGCACGAACCTTGAGAAGGTTGTCACTTTAAGTGATATGAAAAACGTTCAGTATACCGGGGTGTCTAATGGAAAGCATTATTACACTTTCCCCATCTCCGAAAAAGCTTTCTACGGCTGTACCAAGCTGAGGGCATTCTTGTCTTATGATGCTACTATGTACCCCATTGTTCCTGGTGAAATAGGGGAGGAAGCTTTCTCTGGTTGCAAAGAACTGTACGATATTGATATATCCCATAGCCCGAAAATCAGTAAAAAAGCTTTTTACGGTACCAAGGTCAAGACACTCAGGTTCTCGGAAATCAAAACAATCGGAGACTATGCATTTGCCAACATCGATATCAAGTCCATCACGATGACATGCTCTGCGCCAAGCACGAGCACCAATGCCTTCCAGGGCGTGACGGCCAGCAATGTGACGCTTCATGTGCCTGCCATTTATGGCCACACTTACGAGAAAGCTCCGTGGAATGCCTTTGAACTGGACAAGAGCCTCGAGTTCGACAAAGACGGCCTCATCAAGGGCGAAATCTACAATACCCTCAAATGGGAACTGACCTCCAACGGCATCTTGAGACTGAGCGGTTCGAGCGCTATTCCCGACTACGACGATGCCACCCAGCAACCGTGGTACAACTACCGCGACTTCATCGAGGACATCATCATCGACGACAATATCCCGAGCATCGGCAAGAATGCCTTTGCCATCCCCGACGGCGAGGAGTCGCGAGTGCTCACTGTCGCTATACCACGCGGCTTAAAGAACATCGGAGAAGGTGCTTTCCGCAACCTGAACAAACTGAAGAACATCTATATCAGCAACGTGGAGACTCTGGACAGCTACGCCTTTGCCGGTTGCTCTTCGCTGGAAACCATCGAGCTTGGCATGAAGCTTGCCAGCGTGGGCGACTACGTCTTCAAGGACTGCCACAGCCTGAACGAAATCGTGAACATGACCAGCACGCCCGCCACCACGACGAACTACTCCTTCGCCGGCATCAAGAGCGGCGCCTACAACCTGAAGGGCGGACCACGTAAGGCAAACGACGGCGGACAATCGACCATCGACCTGACCGTCTCCACAGCAGACATCACGAAATACATCACAGACCCGAGCTGGGGCAAGTTCCATATCTCATACGCCGACGACCGCGGCACATGGACGAAGGCAGGCAAGTTCGGCGACGGCATGTGGATACTCTACGACGACGGCACGATGGTCATCGCTGCCGACAAGGGACCGGACGTTGATGCCACCGCCATCGAACTCGGCTTCAGAGGATATGGTACCATAAAGTCCACCGATCCTCTCGCCCTCACCAAGAAGATAGAGTTCTCGGGCAACATGACCGAGTTCGGCTCGTACTTCAAAGAGTTCATCAACCTGGAAAGCGTCGAACTGTGTCCCGCCATCAGAAAGATTCCAGAGAATGCCTTCTACTATGGCACCGAGGGTTGCACCAAGCTGAAGGAAATCAACCTGGAGAATGTGGATACCATCGGAAACAATGCCTTCTCGGGAAATGCCTTCGAGGCCATCGACCTCACCAACGTGAAGGAACTTGGCAGGTACGCATTCGACAACTGTCCGCAACTGACAACCGTGAAGCTGGGACCTGTCTGCAACGTCGGCCGTTATGCCTTCGCACATTGCCCAAAGCTGACAACAATCAACTTGGGTTCAGCCAACGTGGACAACGCCAGCTATTGCTTCACAGGCTGCTCCGCTCTGAAGGAGATTACCTTCAACGGCACAAATCTGCCCCTCGACTTCTTCTATAACTGTAAGAGCCTCGAGACCGTCAACCTGGGCAGCAGACTGGAAAGCATCGAGTGGTCGGCCTTCGACGGTTGCACCAAGCTTAACACCATCTACATCGACCGCGCAACACCTCCCGCTCTGCCTAAGGGCGAGAAGCAAGTATGGCTCGGCGACGTTGACTACAGATTTGAAGACGCTTGGGCATTCGACGGCCTTACACTCAGAAACATCAACCTCATCGTTCCTGAGGAGTATGTCTCTGCCTACAGAGCAGCCAATATCTGGAAGGAAATGTCTATCAATGGCGAAGCAGGCAATGTCAACTCTGCTCTGCCCACCGGCGGCCTACTTGGCAACGGCACATGGTTCCTCGATACAGACGGCACGTTCATCGTTGACGTCAGCGGCGACATTCCGGAATTCGACCCTGTGGGCAAGCCCTGGTGCGAGACCTTCAATGCCTACATCGGCCTCATCAAGAACGTCATCTTCACAGACAACGTGACGTCCATCCCCGACAACTTCTTCGGTGGCACATACTTCGCCGACGCATCGGCAGGCGTGGAGACCGTCACGCTGGGACGCTTCCTCAAGTCCGTCGGCAAGAAGTCGCTCTCGTTCAGCGGCATCAAGGACGTCTATGTCTATAG
>CAMKTM010000229.1 GCA_946415695.1 uncultured Prevotellaceae bacterium
TCAGAGCAATCTCCGAAGGCTGCAAGCCCGGCACACCCATCTCAAGATGAATCACTTCCTCGCCCGTTTTTTCCTCGATCTGTCGGGAGAGGGCTTGTATATCGCGGATAGTGGCTTGGGAGAAATCCCCCAACCCCATCGCATCGATGATGCTAATAACTTGTTCTTTATCTAACACAATTATTCTGTTTAAGTTTAACTAAAGTGCAACACGTCCTATGCCCTTCATGTCGAGGGCAACTTGTACACCGAGAGCCTTGAAAGCCCTCATCATGGAAGCAAGGGTAATGCTCTTACCGCTCTCAAGCCTGCAGACCTGGGAGCGCTGCACTCCAAGCCTTTTGCCGAGTTCTGCCTGAGTAAGGTTGTTTGCCTCTCTTGCCTGCCTGATGGCTTCGCCTACATGATAGGCATGAAGTTCAGCAGCAAGCTTCTCCTCAAACGCATCGCGCTTGGGTGTTCCGATAGGACCGATGTCCCTGTCCATCAACTCGTCAAGTGTGTGAAGTTTCATTGCCATAATAACCTCCTATTTTGATTCATAATACTTCTTTCGTAAAGCCTCCGCTCTGGCTATTTCCTTTGACGGCACTTTCCATGTCTTCTTGACAAACCCATGAGTGGCGACCACCAAGAGTTTCTCTTCCTCGTCCCAAAAAGCCAAAAGGCGGTACTGCATACCATTGTAGAGAGTGCGGAACTCCCAAATGTCGTCGGAGCCGTCCAATTTCTTGAAAAGCTCACTGTCTTTCTGTCCGCACGCAACCTTTCGAATGTTGTAGTATATCTTCTCACGAGGTGCCTCGGCAAGCGTTCTCAAGAACTCGCTCGCATCGTCTAAGAATGTTATCTTAAATTGGATGCCTTGTGCCATACATTATTTCTTTCTGCAAAGGTACACATTGTTTACTAAATGCGCAACAAAATAGCAGATTATTTTTCTTTAGAAACGATTTATTTCTTTGGCTGAACTGGTTTTAAGCATTGTCGTTTTTTGGACAAAACAAACAGCAGGGCTTTCAGAGTATTTTATACATATCCTTCTCGCCGGGGTGCTGGAGCTGGAGGCGGCGGTCAGAGGGCGGGCAGTTCGTCGGCCATGCGGCGCTGGTAGGCCTGGCGGAAATCGACACCGCGCATTCCGGTGAGCAGGAAGACGAGCGAGTCGATGTCGCCGATGCGGGCACCATAGCGTCCGGCGAAGAGGGCGGTGTCGGCGCAGCCGCCGGAGAGGAAGCGCAGGTAGTCATCCATGACGCGGATGCCCGTCGGGTTGAGGTTACGCTCCAGGGGGACGTACTGCATTTGTCCGTCCTCCGTGAAGCGGCGGCGGTGTGTGAGGGGCGTGATGTAGAGCTGGTCGAAGGTGAACTGCGCCTCGCCCTTGAACTCGCGGGAGGCTGCATCCTGCTTGCGACCGCCCCTGTAGTCGCCGTACCATCTGTCTTTTACTCTGTAAGCTATGTCTGTCTTCGTGTTTAGTCTTTCTTTCTTCCGAAATGTTTACCAAGCGCATGTATGGTAAACGTATCTTCTTTGCGATGTTTACCACCCATGCTTATGGTAAACATCCGACCTGTCGGCAAGCGCGACTTTGAACAGTTTTGCATTTGCCGACCTGTCAGCAAGCTTGTTTCTCTTCAAGGTTACTCCTTCTTCACCGCTTCGACGATATATCCTTCGCGCCGCAGCAGGGCAATCAGACCGTCGCTGCCCAGCAAATGGCGGCAGCCGACGGCTATCAGGCATGTGCGCGTGGCAATTTTCTCCTTGATGACGAGCAGCCAGGCCTCGTTCCGCTCGCGCAGAAGATGCTCGCTCTGGTAGTTCCTGGCCTCTTCCATCGCCTTCTTTATGTCGTCCTTGTTATACCCTTTATAGTCAAAAGCCTCTATCAGCTCATTCTTCTTCGCGGAAGCTTCCTCGAAAAAGCGGCCCAGTTTGCAGGTGTCGTTCTCCAAATAGACCTTATGCAACTCGGGTATCTTGAAGATGCTGTCGTTGTCGAAGCCATGAACCAGCTCGTAAATTATCTTTGCCTGTTCCTTCATGGAGAGCGTGTCGATGGATTCCGTGTCGGAGTACATGGGCATTATCTTTCCCATCCCAAAGGCAAGCGTCTCAAGCCCACCGATTTCCTTCCTGCGCTTCGTGGCTTCCTCGAACAGGGCACCATCCACCGTTCTGCACATCCTTGCTTTCGAGAAGGCGTACAGGAAAAGGCGGATGCACCAGTAACCGGGCGTCTTCTTCCAATACTCCACGTCCTTCATCTTGTAGGTCATGAACTTGTTGACCTCGTTGAAGTGCGCCACGCTGTCGAAGAGCGGCTTGTAGAACACGCCTTCGGGCATCATGTACTCCGGGCCGGGACGATATATCTTGCCCATCAGCCGGTTCATTTCCTCCTTCTCCTCGTCGCTCATCTCCTGCGAACCCATGTTGGTTTCAAAGAGGAAGGTGTTTGTTTTGTCGAGGGCGTCGGCAAGGCCTGTGATGCTGCCGTATATTTCCTCGTCGGTGAAGCTGATGCCGTCGCCGTGACAAGTGCCGAAGAGGTAGGACTTCCGTGCCAGTCCGTTGCCGCTGATTTCCCACAGCCAGCCGGGGTTGTTCTGCGCCAGTCCGGTCAATGCGACAAGGGCGAGCATGATGGCGAAGATTGTCTGTTTCATGGTTGTAAACGATTATATATTTAATTATATATGAAAACCACGAATAGCACGGATTTCACGAATTGGCTATGCCCTAGAAAGAGACACACGCCCCCGCCTTGCGGCACCCCTCTAACTTAGAGGGGGAATAAATTCGTGTAATTCGTG
>CAMKTM010000230.1 GCA_946415695.1 uncultured Prevotellaceae bacterium
AGGCGGATGCTGCATTTGGCTCGGTTATAGCGCTTCGGGATGATGAGCTCGCGCTCCATGACGATGAGGCTGGTGTCGTCGAGGGCCAACAGCTCCGGCACACCGAACACGAGGCGTCCCGACGTGCGGTGCGTGGCAGGTGCCTCCGTAGCATAGGCAAACTGCTGAAGGGGTTGCAGGTCGAAGCCGAAGGACTGAAGGCGCAGCAGGGTGGGGGAAGGCGAGGCAGTGGCCGTCGCCGACGCCACGTCCGACTTCAATCCTTGCTCTGTGGTCGTCCAGAAAAGGTTCCGTTCGGCATCATACGTCAAAGCCTCGAAGCCGTAGTTGGGGAAGATGTTCTTGGTGCTGAAGCATTTCGGAACGTCGAGGCTGCTGCCCGTCGGCGTGCCGTCTTCGCTCAGTTCAAGAATCCTTTGGTCGCTTTCGGCACAGACAAAGAACCCCCTTCCCGGAACGTATGCGATGCCCTCGCTGTCCCTTGCCTTGCCCTGCGAATGAGAATCATAGTGCTGGGCAATGAACGTCATTCGGTCGATGTCGCCGGAGGGGAGGAAACGGATGCTCACTTCGGTCCATCCGTCGGCCGTCTGCTTGTCGCTGATGAGTGCGTATCGCTCGCCCTCGATGTGCGCAATGCCGCTGTAGTTGCCAGCCGGAATGCCCCACCGCTTCATGTCGTGCTGCTTGAAGCTCTGCACTTCCTGTGCCATAAGACCAAACGCCGTCAACAGCATCACGAAAGCCAGCAATCCCCTCATAGCATCTCTCCACATCATTTCTAAACTCTAAACTCTAAACTCTAAACTCTAAACATTGAACTTTCAACTCTCAACTCTCATCGCTCTTTTCACTTTGATATCGGAGATTTATATACGTTTCCTTTTGTGCGTTCCTTCTCGATGTAAGCTTGCAGTTCGAAGACCACTTGCGGTTGCTTGAGGGCGACGTTCTCCTGCTCCTAGGGCTGTTGCATGTCGTAGAGCTGCGGCTCACGGGCATAGCCGCTCTCCATGTTCGGGCCGGAGATGATGGCTGGTCCCTGGCTGGGCGGGATGTACTTCCATCCCTTCGTGCGAACAGAGAGCGTGTGGTTGGCAGCCTGCTCCAGCACGTACGGACGGTCTTCCTTGTCCTCGCCAAGAAGTGTGCCGAGGCGGTTCTCGCTGTCTATCGCGCCGCCTTTGGGGATGCGAGCTCCCACGAGGGCACTCAGCGAAGCCAGCCAGTCGATCTGCGACACCAGGGCATCCGACTCCCCGCCTGCCTTGACCCGTTTCGGCCAAGAGACGATCGCCGGCACAACGGTTCCGCCCTCGAAGGTGCTGTACTTGCCGGCTCTGTACGGACCGGCAGGCCGATGGTCGCCCAGCAGCTCGACGGCGCGGTCCTGATAGCCGTCATCGACCACCGGACCATTGTCGCTGCTCAGAATGATGAGTGTGTTCTGTCTGAGACCAAGACGTTCCAGCTCGCTGACGACCTGCCCCACCGTCCAGTCGAACTGTGCGATGGCATCGCCACGGAAGCCCATCGGGTTCTTCCCCCTGAAGCGGTCGTGCGGGAAGCGAGGCACATGTACGTCGTTCGTGGCCAGATACATAAAGAAAGGCTCCTGCTGGTGCTTGCGGATGAAACCGAGCGCGTGGGCAGCGATGCTGTCGGCAATGTTCTCGTCCTTCCAGAGCGCCTTGCCGCCGCCTTTCATATAGCCGATGCGACCGATGCCGTTCACGATGCTCTGGTTGTGCCCGTGGCTGGCTTTCAGGTTGTAGAGCAGTTCGGGATTGTCCTTGCCCGTCGGCTCGCCAGGGAAGTTCTCTTCATAGCTGACCAGTATCGGAGCCGTCTCATCATAGTTGGCAACATGTCCTTGCTCGATGAAGACACAAGGCGTGCGGTCAGCCGTCGCAGCCATGATGTAGTGGTAGTCGAACCCGATGTCGCCCAAGTGCATGGGCAACTGGGCGTTCCAGTCCTGCTCGCCGTCCTTGTCGCCCAGACCTAGGTGCCACTTGCCGATGGCCGCCGTAGCATAACCCGCGTTCTTGAAAGCATCGGCCATCGTGAACTGCTCGGGACGGATAATCATCCCCGCATTGCCTCGCGCGATGTCCGTTCCCGCATGGCGGAAAGCATACTCGCCAGTCAAGAGGCCATAGCGCGACGGCGTGCTCGTGGCAGCAATAGCATGGACATTGGTCAGCCTAACCCCGCTCGCCGCCAAGGCGTTGACGTTCGGCGTCTGCACCCGCGTCGCTCCAAAACACTCTAAATCGCCGTAGCCCAGGTCGTCGGCATAAAGAATAATCACATTCGGCTGCTCACGATTCTCAACAGCCGCATTTCCCTTCGTCGTCTTAGCCGCAGAGGGAAGAACAGGCAGCATGGCCGAAGCCACCGTGCCAAGGTAAATAATACGTTTCATGCCGCAAAGATACGAATAAGCGAGTGAAAAAACAAAAGGAAATCGCAAAAATTTCCTTTTGCTGATGGAAGAGGTAAGAAGTAAGAAGGATGAAGGAAGATGGAAGATGGAAGAAGTAAGATGGATCCGCGCATAAAAAGCGCGCCTTCTTGCGCTCCATAGGTGCTCAGGCGCAGGCGGAGGCCGCTAAAGCGTGCAAGAACCTTTAACCTTTACCCGAGTCATTCGTGTGCGCTTTTTTCACTTTTTCCGCTTTCAATCTTCAATTTTCAATTTATTTTCGTATCTTTGTCCGCAGAAACATGTAAAACAGACAATAATTACCCAATAAATCATAATATTATGAAGAAACTGTTTAC
>CAMKTM010000231.1 GCA_946415695.1 uncultured Prevotellaceae bacterium
GTACTTGCAATTGCATGGTCATGTACTTGCAATTGCACGTACATGTACAAGCAACCAACGCCCTATGCGATGTCAACCCAAAACAGGAGCGAAACGGCATCGGTAAGAACGCCCTGCAATGTATCCGCCTGCTTGCCATCCCACGCGGGGGAATGTTACACAGAACGAGTGACTGCAAAGCGGGAGCCCAAGGCAATTTTGTTCTTCGTTTTGCATGAAAGGGAATTTTATGGCTCGTTTCTTTGCGGCATTGGCGATAAAGTGTTATCTTTGCCTGCAAAACAACTTTAAGGATTTAAGGATTTGAAGATTTAAGGATTTAAGGATTTGAAGATTTAAGGATTTAAGGATTTGAAGATTTGAGGATTTGAGGATTTGAGGATTTGAGGTTAGAGGTTAGCGCGGTAGCAAATTCTTCATTCTTCATTTTTCATTCTTCATTTTTAAGGATTTGAGTTTGATATGAACAGAAGAGAATTTCTCCTTCGCTCGTCGGCGCTTGCGGGTGCGGCTTGTCTTGGCGGGCCGACTCTTGCCGAGACGATTGCCACGTTGGGCGAACCGAACCTCGTGGTGGGCATTGTGAGCGACATCCATCTGCGAGGCGCCGACACGGCCGCCACGTTCATCCACACGCTCGAATACTTCCGCAGCCTGAAGGTGGACGGCGTCATCATCGCCGGCGACATGGCCGACCAGGGACTCCTGCCGCAGCTGCAGGTGGTGGCAGACGCTTGGTTTCAAGTCTTTCCCAATAACAAAGGCCTCGACGGCAAAGAGACGGTGCAGCTATTCATCTATGGCAACCACGACATGGAGGGCTACACCTGGGGAGGAACCATCAGTAGCGTGGGTGCTGCCACGGCACAGGCGCAGGGCATTGGCCGACAGGCAGCTGCCGCATGGAAGCAATGCTTCAAGGAAGACTACCAGCCCATCTGGATGAAGACCATCAAGGGCTACCACTTCATCGGAGCGCATTGGGAGAACCAGAACCACATCTCCGGTCTCGCAGGCTTCCTCGAAGAGCACAACTCCGAGCTGAAGGCCGACGGCAAGCCCTTCTTTTACATCCAACATCCGCATCCCAAGGACACCTGCAACTGTGCCTGGGCTTGGGGCCGCGACGACGGAACGGTGACAAGACTCCTGAGCAAGTACCCCAACGCCATCGCGTTCTCCGGACACTCGCACTCGCCGCTTGACGACGACCGCGACCTTTGGCAAGGCAGCTTCACCAGCATTGGCACCTCGTCGCTCAAGTATCTCTACCCCATGCCAGCTCGCGAAAACACCTATCAGGACGACTGGTCGGCCAAGCCGCCAACGCAGATGGCGAAGATGGACCCGCAGGACGGACGTCAAGGCATGGTGATGCGCGTCTATGACAACGCTATCACGTTCGAGAAGCGCGAGTTTGTCTATGACGAAGCCATCGGCGAACCGTGGTACCTGCCCTGGCCCATTTCGACCTCGCAGCCGCTCTCCTTCGAGAACCGCGCCAAGTCGGCCGCCATTCCGCAGTTCCCCGCAGGCACAAAAGTCACCGTCACGGCAGGCAAAGGCAGCGACCGCTACGGCACACAGCAGAAGCAGGTGACGGTCCACTTCCCGACCGTCTTGAAGAAGAACGCCGGCGTGCGTGCCTTCGACTACGAGGTGCAAGTGGAGTACGACTGGCTCGATGTCCGCCATGTCTGCTCGACGAAGCGCGTCTTCTCGCCTAAGTGTTATCTCGGCGAGAACAAAGAAGAGGGCGATGTGCGCTGTGTCTTCGGCGAGAGCGAGCTGCCCAAGGACTTTGCCTATCGCTTTGCCATCCGTCCCTGCAACTGCTTCGGAGCCAAAGGCAACCCCATCTATTCGGACTGGATAGACAGCTCTTTCGCCATGTTCACCTCCTCGCTCTCGCTCGACAAGCAGTTCTACAAGGTGAACGAAGCCATCCAAGCCACCTTCGCCGATGTCCCTGTCGGAAAAGAGGCATGGCTCGGCATCTATGCCAAAGGCAAAACGCCCGGCTCGAGCGACACATCGACGACCTACAAATACACCGAAGTGGCAGCAGGCACGCTGACCCTCAGCGTCGCGGCTCCCGGAGAATACTTTGCCGTGCTCTTCCAGGACGGCGGCTACACGGAGTGCTCGCCACGCATCCCCTTCTTTGTCACCTCGCGGGCATACAACCCCGAGAACTTCTCCATGCAGACCGACAAATCCGTCTATAACGTGGGCGACGCCATCGTGGTGACGCTTGCCAACGCTCCCAACATCAGCAACGACTGGGTGGGCATCTTTGCGGCCGGCCTCGTACCGAAAAACGAGAAATGCCCCTCTTGGCTCTATAATACTAAGGTGAACGGTACGCTGCGGCTCAACGTCAGCGGCACAAAGAACTGGACGGCACCCCTGCCCGAAGGCGAATACTTCGTGGGCTACTTCATGGCCGACGGCTACGAGGAGCCTTTCCCACGCCAGTATTTCTCCATCGGCAAAGGCGACGATGACAGCGTGTCCGCTCCTTCAGAGGAGAGAGAAGGCAACCACCTCATCTATCGCCTCGACGGCACACGCACCGCAAGCATGCAGGAGCCGGGCCTCTACATCAAGGACGGCAAGAAGATGATAAAGAGTTAAAAAAAAGCCTCACCCCTAAGCAAGGCTCGACGATAGTCAACCCCTCTCCGAGGAGAGGGGAAATAAATAGAGAGACCCCCTCTAACTCCCCCTCAAGGGGGAGAAGCAAATGCTCGACGAAGTCAACATCAAGCGAAG
>CAMKTM010000232.1 GCA_946415695.1 uncultured Prevotellaceae bacterium
AGGAGACAGGCAAGAAAGCCCTCGAGGGACTGGCCACGTTCATCTACTACTTCAAGAACCCAAAGTGAAGCGTGAGGGAGCGCTGGTGCAGGCGAAGTCCTCTTCGCTCAGAACAGCTCCAGCTGAATGTGGCGCGGGTTAGGCGCTGGCTTTGCCTGCTCTTTCCGTATTTCGGTGCGGATAGCATTGTCGAGGAAGAGGTCGAGCTGTATGGCAAAGTCTGCTTTGATGGCGTATGTGCCGTAGCGTGTGCGGATGAAAGGCGATTCCGGGCGTTTGCTCTGCTCCCACAGATAGCGCCCCACGCTGTCACGTATCCCGCTATACTCAATGTCATTGACAAAGAAATCGACGTGCCTGTTGTAGATTCTGCGGGCGATGTTCTTGATGCGCAACCCTTCCCGTCCGCATTCAAGCAGAATCTCGATGATGTCTCTATGGTAGATGTTCTTCACTTTTGTTCAGGCAAGTCGGTTTTTCATTCCGCAAAATTACAAAAAAATAAAGAAAGAATGAAGAATTAAGCGAGAAGAATTGGCGAAAACTCTACAAAGACGCAAAATAATCTCTAATCTTCAATCTCCAATCCATATTTCTTCGTACCTTTGCCCAATGATTTGAACAGTTATGCAGTACGAACTTTTCAGCGAAGCCGATTTACAGCAAGAGACGCCTTTCACGAAGCGTTCTGTCTGTCTGCTTGGCAGCTTCCGAACCGCACCAAAAACCTTACGCCAAAAGCTTCAGGCCCTTGGGGCTGAAGTCAAGCAGGGGCTGAGCCGCAACCTCCATTATGTAGTGCTTGGCAAAGACGTCACAGCCGACGACCACGAACGCCTCGCACAGCTCACCTACCATGGCTACAGTCCGAAGGTGCTCGACGAAACAGATTTGGACAACATCCTGAAGGGGCAATTCAGCTCCTATGCCGTCCCTGAGAAAATCAACAAGAACTTGCACCTGACACTTCAGCACTTCCTCGGCAACCGGCTGAACTATGAAGGCGACATGAACCCGCTTTACATGAAGGAACTCTATCTGCCTCCCGACATACCGAACGATTTCTATCAGATGCTTGGCAACAGGGGCATCTATGCGAACGCCTATATCGACGACACGACGGACGTCCTGGTTATCAGCAACGCTTCCCTGCAACGTCTTCGCGAAGGTCAGGCCGACGACTCCCTGCATTACATCGAGCAGCAATACAACCAAAGCCGTTCCCAAGTCTTCCGCTATGTGATGACCAGCGAAGGGGAACTCCTTGCGTGGCTAAAACAATAATCTTATGCTTGGAACCATCATCAACACCTGCACCATCCTCGTGGGCAGTGCCTTCGGAGCCCTCGTGCGCTCCGGCATCGGAGAGAAGTACAAGAAGGTTTTGTTCGACGGGCTTGGGCTTTGCTGCCTCGTGCTTGGCATGAATGCCTCACTTCCCAACATGGCAAAGAGCGAATATCCCGTGCTTTTCGTCGTGAGCCTTACCATCGGAGGGATTGTCGGCACGAAGCTCGACCTCGCTGGCAAGCTCACAGACCAAACCCGACCCTCCCTAAAAGGGAGGAAGCCCTCCCCCTTTAAATGGGAGTTGGAGGGGGTCTTCACCGGCTGCCTCCTCTACTGCATCGGCACGTTCTCCATCGTCGGCCCCGTGCTTTCGGCGCTTTCCCCAACGCATGGCTGGGCATTCAATGAACCGGCCAACACCTTTCTATATACCAATGCGACGCTCGACCTCGTCAGCTCAGCCGTCCTCGCCGCATCGTACGGTTGGATTATGCTTCTTGCCGCACCAGTCCTGTTCTGCTGGCAAGGACTCTTCTATGCCATAGGCTACTTCTTTGGCAATGGGATGCCGGAGCCGATGCGCGTGGAGTTGAGCATCGTCGGAGGCGTGCTTATCGTCAGTTCCGGCCTCAGCATCCTCGGCATCAAGGACTGCAAGACCGTCAATCTCCTGCCAAGCCTATTAGTCCCCGTTTTGTTCTACATCATTAAGTATCTTCTGCAATGAATATGCACAAAACGTGTATCATAGCCAGAAAAATGGCAGAAGAGTTACAATAGCAGATAGAAAAAAAGCAACTCATCGCTCGGGGCTGTTTCAACAACCCTGTGGGCTTATTTCAATAAGAGTGTGCCTCGTTGACAATAAGAGTGTGCCTCGTTGACAATAAGAGCGTGCCTCGTTGACAATAAGAGCGTGCCTCGTTGGCAATAAGAGCGTGCCTCGTTTTTGGAGACGACGTGCCATGTCTTAGAAATAAGGTGAGACTTTCTATCGTCGAACTCTCTTCATAAAGAGTCGCGGGTGTACCCATTTTGGCGCATCCGCGATTCCTTTTTGTCCTCAACAACTAACGGAAAAGGGTGGAAAAGGAGAAAAAAAGAATAAAAACAAATAATTTTTCCCTTTTCCCTTTTCGCTTTTCACTTTTTGTTGTATCTTTGCACCCGCATTTAAGAAGCGACCCTTCTTCGGAGAGATGGTAGAGTGGTCGATTACACCGGTCTTGAAAACCGGCGTGCCGAGAGGCACCGGGGGTTCGAATCCCTCTCTCTCCGCAATATCGCTTGAATATCGGTGATTTACAAGATTTACACCCAATTTTACACCCAAAAATGTAAAGTTGGGTGTTTCCTTTTTTTATATCTTTCATGCGAAAGTTGACTGACCATGGCTCAAGCGAAATTTAGGGATAACGCGCAATATCATCGCAGCCCAGCCTCACCTCTTCAATGATTTCACGGCA
>CAMKTM010000233.1 GCA_946415695.1 uncultured Prevotellaceae bacterium
CCCTCTGCAAAAAGAGGGGAACTAATACAATGAACAATGTGTGTCGATATTTCCCTCTCCTCGGAGAGGGGTTAGGGGTGAGGCTTCTTCTGCTTCTCCTCCTCGTGCTTTTCAGTCTGCCAGCCTTCCCTTTGGGCCGCAAGCTGACAGGCACTGTCATTGGCACCATGAAAGGCTACGACTACGATGCGGGCGGCAGTTCCTATACCGTCAACATACGCGACTGGGCCTTCGACGGTGACCTCTCTACCTACTTCGCGGGCTCTTCCACCTCCGGCAGTTGGGTAGGACTTGACCTCGGAAAGACGTACGTCATCACAAAGCTCGGTTTTGCCGCCGGCACGCGCAGCAACGGACCTCAGCGCACACTGCTCGGCCTCTTCGAAGGTGCCAACCAGCCAGACTTCTCCGATGCCTTGCCGCTTTTCCTCATCAAAGAAGAAGCACCGGCCTACGAGATGACGTATGCCGACGTGAACGTCTCGCGCTCCTTCCGCTATGTTCGCTATAAGGGCATCGAGGGGTCGCGCAGCACAATAGCAGAGCTGGAGTTCTGGGGCTACTATTCTGCGGGCAACGACACCCGCTTCTACCAGGTGACGAACCTGCCGACGGTGGTCGTACACACCCTTTCGGGCTACGACCCCGTGGATAAAGTCACCGAACTCGACTCGCATATCAGCATCATTTCCGACAACGGCAAGACCATCATGCAGCAGGACGGCACGTCGCGCCTGCGGGGCAACAACTCGATGACGCACCCCAAGAAGCCCTATCGCATCAAGTTCAACGAGAAGAAGCGGCCGCTCGACGCCCCTGCCAAAGCCAAGAAATGGACGCTCATCAACAACTATGGCGACAAGACCCTTCTGCGCAACTGCCTCGCCTTCGAGATAAGCCGACGCATGGGCATCGGCTTCACGCCCTATTGTCGCCCCGTGGATGTCATCTTCAACGGCGAATACAAAGGCTGCTACCAGCTCTGCGATGCCATCGACATCCGCAAAAACCGCATCGACATCTACGAGATGGACAGCACCTGCACGGAAGGCGACCTGCTGACAGGCGGCTATCTCATCGAGATTGACGCCTACGCATCGAAGGAACCAAAATACTTCACCTCGACTCGCTCCACGCCTGTCACCGTCAAATATCCCGATGAAGACGAGATACTGACCGTACAGTTCAACTACATCCGTCAGTACTACAACTCCTTCGAAACTTCCATCTACAAGACAAGCACTTGGAGAGACCCCGAGCAGGGCTATCGCCACTACCTCAACCTCCCGAGCTTCCATAGGCATTTCCTCGTGGGCGAACTGTCGGGCAACACCGACACCTACTGGAGCACCTACATGTACAAGGACCGCTACGACACGCAGTTCTACGTCGAACCCGTATGGGACTGCGACCTCGCCTTCGAGAACGACGACCGCACCTACCCCATCTGCAGCCAGACAGACTACATCTACCGCACAAAGGGCTCGTCGGCCGGCAACTTCAAAAGTATCGTCGATCGCATCATCATCAGCGACACAGGCTCTGCCGCCGACCTTCGCAACATGTGGGCCAACGTCCGGTACTTCAACGGCATCAACACGGAAGAGCTGCAAGCCTACGTCGATAGCGTGGCAGACGAGCTGATGGAGTCGCAACGGCTGAACTTCATCCGCTGGCCAATCATGAACAAGAAGGTACACCAGAACCCGAAGATATGGGGCAGCTACGAGGCCGAAGTGCAGAACGTCAAGGACTACATCGCCCGACGCATCCCGTGGATGGACCGCAAACTCAAGTACGACGAAGAGGACTTTGCTACGACAACAGCCAACAGCCAGTGGTCAATGGTCAAGCCGGAAGTGCACGTCTGGGGACGCCGCGTATTCGTGGCAGGCATTCCTGCCGACACACCCTATCGCGTCTTCAACTCCCATGGCCAGCTCGAAGCACAAGGCATCAGCGGACAGGAAGGACCGATGCTCACTCCCGGCCTGCACATCATCAGCATATCAGAACAGAGTTACAAAGTTCTCGTAAGATAGTGAAAAACGCAGTGTGGAGTGTTGGCAATCTCTCCACGCTGCGTTTGAAATACTGAAGGGTATCAGAAATAAGAGCACGCCTTTATTACAATAAGAGCACGCCTTTATTACAATAAGAGCACGCCTTTATTACAATAAGAGCGTGCTCTTATTGTAACAAGGGCACGCTCTTATTTTAACGTAAACTCAGCCAACCTGCGTAAACCGTTTAATCTGTGGTTTGAAATAATAACGCCTATTCGTGTAATTCGAGCAATTCGTGGTTAGACATAATGCCTGTCCTTAGTCGCAGTTGAAGATGTCGCGGGTATAGACCTTGTCGCGGACGTCGTCGAGGCACGTTTCATAGCGGTTTGCCACGATGGCTTGCGACTGACGCTTGAAGGCTTCGAGGTCGTTCACGACTTTGGAGCCGAAGAAGCTCTCGCCGTCCTGCAGCGTCGGTTCGTAGATGATGACCTCCGCTCCCTTTGCCTTGATGCGCTTCATGATGCCCTGGATGGCAGACTGCCGGAAGTTGTCGCTGCCCGACTTCATCGTCAGGCGGAAGACACCGATGACACAATTGTGTTCGCTCTGACTGTTCCACTCTGCATTCTCACTATAATAGCCAGCCTTGCGCAAGACGGCATCGGCAATGTAGTCCTTGCGCGTGCGGTTGCTCTCCACGATGGCCGTCATCATCT
>CAMKTM010000234.1 GCA_946415695.1 uncultured Prevotellaceae bacterium
ACATCTGCTTAATCTGCTTAATCTGTGGTTGATAAAAACTCCGAAACTTCAATTAGTTAGTTAAATAAATTGGTTATGAAAATTAGTGATGTTAATAGGTGTTTGAAACAATTTGGTCTGATTTTCCTTGCTATCTGCCGCAAAAATAATAATTTTTCCTTTTTTTTCAAAAAAAATGAAAATTTTTTTTGTTCAGATTGCTTTTTGTCATCGAGCACGGCGTGAGAAGTTGCCAGAGTTAACGTGTTAAAATGCCAATCTTTAGGAGTTGTGCCTGCAATCCTAACGTGGCGGGTCGCGTCAATGTGAACTCGACGAAATCAGCAGTCGAACAACAAAGAATTGCATGATACGGCATGGCAAGTTGTTTGCTTGTACATGTACGTGCAATTGCTTATACATGTACAAGCAATTGCTTTTACATGTATAAGCAAGCAACGAGTTGTGGGATGATAGGAAAAAGAGTTGGCGCTGCTTAGTAACAATTCGTCGGGTTCACGTCATTTTCGATGCGTTTCGCTTGCCAGAGTGCAACCTTTTTCGTACATTTGCACCCGGAAACAAGATAGACAATATGATGAAGCGCATTTTCTCCCTCTTTACATTATATATATATATATATGCTGTGGCTTTGGCACAGTTCCAGAACCCTGTCACCTTCTCCGTTGAACAGAAGAAGGTTGCCGACGATGCTCTTGAGGTCATCTTCCGAGGCACGGTCGATGCCGGCTGGCACGTCTATGGCACAGATATTGCCGACGGCGGACCCACTCGCGCCGAGCTGACCCTGGAGACGCAAAAGGGCTTGAAGCCCGACGGCAAACTCCGTGCCACAGGCAAGGTGCTGCGGCAGATGGACGACATGTTCGGCATGGAGGTCAGCTACATGGAGGAAAAGGCCAGCTTCGTGCAGCGGTTCACCATCACGGAGCCTACGTACGAAGTCTCCGGCTACTTGACCTACGGAGCCTGTAACGATGAAAGTTGCATCCCGCCTACCAATGTGGAGTTCAGCTTCAAAGGGGAGAAGACCCTCTCTAACTCCCCCATAAAGGGGGAGGACAAAGTTACTGAACCTGTTATAGCTACAGATACGGCGTTCATTGCAATCACACCCTCTGAAGAGGACTCAACGAAGGAAGTCTCCCCTTCAAGGGGAGATTTAGAGGGGTCTTTGTGGTCTCCCGTCATTTCCGAACTGAAAGCCTACGAGGAAGGTAATACCTCCCTCCCTTTAAGGAAGGGTTGGGGCGGGTCTTTCCTGCTGGGCCTGCTCGGCGGCCTTATTGCTCTGCTCACACCTTGCGTCTGGCCCATCATCCCGATGACCGTCAGCTTCTTCCTCAAACGCACCGACGACAAACGGAAAGGCATCCGCGACGCCATCACCTACGGCATCAGCATCGTCGTCATTTACGTCCTGCTGGGACTGCTCGTGACGCTCCTCTTCGGAGCAAGCGCCCTGAACGCTCTCAGCACGAATGCCGTCTTCAACATCTTCTTCTGCCTGATGCTCCTCGTGTTCGGCGCCAGTTTCCTCGGCGGTTTCGAGATAACGCTGCCCAGCAGCTGGACCAATGCCGTCGATAAGAAGTCGGGCAACTCGACGGGCCTCTTGAGCATCTTCCTCATGGCCTTCACACTGAGCCTCGTCAGTTTCTCCTGCACAGGCCCCATCATTGGCTTCCTGCTCGTTGAGGTCAGCACCAGCGGCTCGCTCCTTGCACCCACCATCGGCATGCTCGGCTTTGCCTTGGCGCTCGCCTTGCCCTTCACGCTCTTCGCCATGTTTCCGGCTTGGCTCAAGCAGATGCCCAAGAGCGGCAACTGGATGAACTGCATCAAGGTCTGCCTCGGCCTCGTGGAGATAGCCTTCGCCTTGAAGTTCTTCAGCGTGGCCGACCTCGCTTACGGTTGGCACCTGATGGATAGGGAAGTGTTCCTCTGCCTCTGGATTGTGATCTTTGCCCTGATGGGGGCTTACCTTATTGGCTGGATTCGTTTCCCGCACGACGAGGACGAGTACGACGAGATGGGCGAGGTCGTTCAGCGTCCGCGAACCAGCGTGACACGCTTCTTCATGGCGCTCGCAGCCTTTGCCTTCGCCCTCTACATGGTGCCGGGGCTTTGGGGTGCTCCATGTAAGGCCGTCAGCGCCTTCTCGCCCCCAATGAGCACGCAGGACTTCCGTCTGGGCGACGCATCGGTCGAGGCCCGCTTCAACGACTACGACGAGGGTATGCAGTACGCCAAGACGCACGGGATGCCCGTCATGATCGACTTCACCGGCTACGGCTGCGTCAACTGCCGCAAGATGGAGGCTGCCGTCTGGACAAACCCGCAGGTGGCAACTCTGATGAAAGAGAAATATGTCCTCATCACCCTGTATGTCGATGAGAAGACCCCGCTGCCCGAGAAGCTCACGGTGCAGGAGAATGGCCAGGACGTCACGCTCCGAACCGTCGGCGACCGCTGGAGCTACCTGCAGCGCAGCAAGTTCGGCGCCAACGCGCAACCCTTCTATGTCCTCCTCGACAACGACGGCCATCCCCTCACCGCCTCTTATTCCTACAACGAGGACATCGCCGCCTACGTCGCCTTCCTCGAGAAAGGCTTGAGACAGTACAGTCAGAGATAACCCTTTCAGTCATATTCCCCAAGGCTGTTGATTGCATGGTCGTGACCATGCAATTGCAA
>CAMKTM010000235.1 GCA_946415695.1 uncultured Prevotellaceae bacterium
ACTCATAAATCTACCCTTAATCGTGTATTGGATGATAGTTGCGGATTTTAGGTTTTCCACAAACAACGACAAACTCCACACCGCGGCACAGCATGCTCTTTGCTGGGTCGTGATGCAGTAATTGCTTGTACATGTACAAGCAATTGCTTTTACATGTACAAGCAATTGCTTTTACATGTACAAGCAAACAACAAGCTGTGGGGATGAAAGTAGAGGGGCGTGCGTGCCTGAAACGAGAAACGAAGAAAACGATTTAAGCCCCATCAAGCCGTTTCCTGCACTTTAACAGCTTTTTCTTTCGTGCCGACGGGGATAAGTCGTAATTATTTTGTAATTTTGCACGCAAAATCTCAAAAACGCAGTTATGCAAAGCATCAGGAACATAGCCATCATAGCACACGTTGACCACGGCAAGACAACTCTCGTAGATAAAATGCTCTTGGCAGGTAATCTCTTCCGCGAGAACCAGCAGACGGGCGAACTCATGCTTGACAACAACGAGCTGGAACGCGAGCGAGGCATCACCATCCTCTCGAAGAACGTCAGCATCAACTACAAGGACACGAAGATAAACATCATCGACACACCGGGCCACTCGGACTTCGGCGGCGAGGTGGAACGCGTCCTGAACATGGCCGACGGCTGCCTGCTGCTCGTCGATGCCTTCGAAGGACCGATGCCGCAGACGCGCTTCGTGTTGCAGAAAGCCTTGCAGATTGGCTTGAAGCCCGTCGTTGTCATCAATAAGGTCGATAAGCCCAACTGCCGCCCCGAAGAGGTGTATGAGATGGTGTTCGACCTCATGTGCGACCTCGATGCTACGGAGGAGCAGCTCGACTTCCCTGTCATCTACGGTTCGGCAAAGCAGGGCTGGATGTCCGAGGACTGGCAGAAGCCGACAACAGACATCACTTATCTGCTCGACTGCATCCTCAAGTACATCCCCGAGCCCGAGATGCTCGAAGGCACGCCGCAGATGCTCATCACGAGTCTCGACTACAGCAACTATACAGGTCGCATAGCGGTGGGCCGCGTGCATCGTGGAACGTTGAAAGAAGGCATGAACATCACCATTGCCCATCGTAGCGGACAGATGGAAAAGACGAAGATAAAGGAACTCCACACCTTCACGGGCATGGGCCGACAGAAGACGCAGGAGGTCAGTTCGGGCGACATCTGTGCGATTGTCGGCTTGGAACGCTTCGAGATAGGCGACACGCTTTGCGACTACGAGAACCCCGAACCGTTGCCGCCCATCAGCATCGATGAGCCTACGATGTCCATGCTCTTCACCATCAACGACTCGCCCTTCTTCGGCAAGGAAGGCAAGTACTGCACCAGCCGCCACATAGGTGAACGCCTCGAGCGCGAGCTGGAGAAGAACCTCGCCCTTCGCGTAGAAGTGCCCGAAGGCTATACCGACCGCTGGATAGTGTCGGGTAGGGGAGTGTTGCATCTGTCCGTGCTCATTGAGACCATGCGTCGTGAGGGCTACGAGCTGCAGGTCGGTCAGCCGCAGGTTATATATAAATGGGGGCCAGGAGCAAGTGGTAAGGGGCAAGAGGATACCAGTGGCTCCAGCAAATCTCTTGCCCCTTGCCCCTCGCCCCTCGCCCCTGAAAGGTACGAACCCATCGAGGAAATGACCATCAACGTGCCGGAAGAGTTCGCATCGAAGATGATTGATATGGTGACGCGCCGCAAAGGCGAGATGACGAGCATGGAGAGCCAGGGCGAACGCGTCAACATCGAGTTCCTTATCCCATCCCGCGGCATCATCGGCCTTCGCACCAACATGTTGACGGCCAGTCAGGGCGAAGCCATCATAGCCCATCGCTTCAAGGAATACCAGCCTTATAAGGGCGACATCAACCGCCGCGTCAACGGCTCCCTCATCGCGCTCGAAACAGGCAATGCCTACGCCTACGCCATTGACCACTTGCAAGACCGCGGACGCTTCTTCATCGAGCCGCAGGATCAAGTCTATGCAGGCCAAGTGGTAGGCGAACACGTCCACGAGAACGACATCGTCATCAACGTCTGCAAGGCCAAGCAGCTCACCAATGTTCGCGCCAGCGGAACCGACGAAAAGGCTCACATCATCCCTGCCACTATCTTCTCCCTCGAAGAGGCCCTGGAGTACATCAAAGCCGACGAATACGTGGAGGTGACGCCAAAGAGTATGCGTATGCGAAAGGTAATCCTCGACCACCTGGAGAGGAAGCGGGCGAACAAAGAGTAAAGACCCCCCTGCCCCCTTTAGGGGGAGTTCTTTTATGTTACAACTATGAAGAAATACTATCTTGCCATCCTCTTATCTATCTATTCCTCTATATGCTGCGGCGAAATACTCCCCCTAAAGGGGGATGGGGGGTCTTCTCTTGTTGCCACCGACGGCTTGGGCCGCACTTTGCCCACCGCCGAGGAATGTCCGCTCAAGACAGACAAGCAGCGGACCGTAGGCATCTTCTACATCACTTGGCACACCCAAAATCTTCATAACGGACAGCCCTATACCTTCGACGTGACGAAGTTGCTCGAGGAGAATCCCATGCGCTCGAAAGGCAATCCCGACTTCCCCTACGCCACCTATCATTGGGGCGAACCCGAATATGGCTACTTCCTCAGCCAAGACAAATACGTCTGCTTCCACGACCTCTCGATGCTGGCCGATG
>CAMKTM010000236.1 GCA_946415695.1 uncultured Prevotellaceae bacterium
CAGGAAAGGCAGGACCAGAATCTGCAGTGTTACCATTACACCATAGCCCAATGCTTCGCACATCGCTTTGCACGATTGCGGCTGCAAAGTTACACCTTTTTTATAAACTGGCAAATCTTTAAGCCAAAAAAAACACAATAATTCTTAATTCTTAACTCTTATCTCTTCATTTTTCGCTTTTCACTTTTCACTTTTCACTTTTTGTCGTACCTTTGCACGCACTTTGATATACTACATATTTATTATATAAATAGCGAATGAAGAAAGAGAACGAGTTGGTCGAGGCCATTGTGGCAGGACTACAAGAGAAGAAGGGACGCGACATCGTTGTTGCTGACCTGACGAAAATACCCGATGCTGTTTGCCGCTACTTCGTCATCTGCTCGGGCGGTTCCCCCCTGCAGATAGGAGCCCTTGCGCATTCGGTGGGCGACACCTGCCGCACGAAGGCCGCAGCAAAGCCTATGGCTGTGGACGGCCTGCGCAACGCCACATGGGTTGCCATGGACTATTCCGATGTCATCGTACACATTTTCCTTCCCGAACTGCGGGCCTTCTATGACATCGAGCACTTGTGGGCCGATGCCAACCTTCGCAGCATTCCTAACCTCGACTGACCGCTAAAGATTATGGACGACAACAAGAATCAAAGCCAAAACAAAGGCCAGAACCAGAATAAGAACAAGAAGCGCGGACCGCAGGTTAGCCTGACCTGGATCTACATGGTCATTGCCATTACGTTGGGCTACCTGCTTATGAACGGCGACAGCTCCCTGCTGTCCGGCGGTTCTTCGCGCAACGCTACCTACAGCCAGTTCAAGAGCTACGTGGAACAGGGCTATGCTTCGCGCATCATTGTCCACAAGGACGAGGGCTCGCTGCAGATGTACGTTGAGCCGAGCCACATACGCGATGTCTTCAAGGAGCAGAAGGTGGAGAGCGGCACTCGCCCGTATGTCATCGTGCAGTACCCTTCTGCCGACAAGCTCGAAGACTTTGTCAGCGAGCAGCAGGCACTGGAGCATTTCTCGGGCGAGATAGAATATCGGCAAAGTAACGACGGGCTGATGCACTTCTTCTGGAGCTTCGGTCCCCTCATCCTCATTGCTTTCCTGTGGATATACCTCATGCGGCGCATGAGCGGAGGCGGCGAAGGCGGCGGGCCGATGGGCATCTTCAACGTAGGCAAGAGCCGTGCAAGGCTCATCGAGAAGGACGAAGACAACAAAGTGACCTTTGCCGACGTAGCTGGCCAGGCGGGTGCCAAGCTTGAGGTGCAGGAAATCGTGGAGTTCCTCAAGAACCCTTCCCGCTACACCGAGCTGGGCGGCAAGATTCCCAAGGGCGCCCTGCTCGTAGGACCTCCGGGGACTGGCAAGACGCTTCTGGCCAAAGCCGTGGCGGGCGAAGCTGACGTGCCCTTCTTCAGCATGTCGGGCAGCGACTTCGTCGAGATGTTCGTAGGCGTCGGAGCCAGCCGTGTGCGCGACCTCTTCCGTCAGGCTAAGGAGAAGGCTCCATGCATCATCTTCATCGACGAGATTGATGCCGTGGGCCGTGCCCGCAGCCGTGGCGTACAGGTCGGAGCCAACGACGAGCGCGAAAGCACGCTGAACCAGCTCCTGACGGAGATGGACGGCTTCGGCACCAACAGCGGCGTCATCATCATGGCGGCCACCAACCGTGCCGACATCCTGGACAAGGCCCTGCTCCGTGCCGGACGCTTCGACCGCCAGATATATGTGGACCTGCCCGATGTGACTGAGCGCAAAGAGATATTCCAAGTCCACCTGAAACCCATCAAGACCGACCAGTCGCTCGACATCGACTTCCTGGCCCGGCAGACGCCTGGCTTCAGCGGTGCCGACATCGCCAACGTCTGCAACGAGGCGGCGCTCATCGCTGCCAGAGGTGGAAAGAAGGCCGTTGACAAGGACGACTTCCTCGCTGCTGTCGATCGCATCATCGGCGGACTGGAGAAGAAGAACAAGGTGATGACGGCTGAAGAGAAGCGCACCATCGCCCTCCACGAGGCCGGACACGCCACCATCAGCTGGCTGCTACGCTATGCCAACCCGCTCGTCAAGGTCACCATCGTGCCGCGAGGACGTGCCCTGGGCGCTGCCTGGTACCTGCCCGAAGAGCGGCAGATAACGACCCGCGAGCAGATGCTCGACGAGATGTGCGCCACATTGGGCGGACGCGCTGCCGAGGAACTCTTCTGCGGACAGATAAGCAGCGGCGCCATGAACGACCTGGAGCGCGTCACCAAGCAGGCCTACAGTATGATCACCTACATGGGCATGAGCGACAAGCTGCCCAACCTCTGCTACTACGACAACCAGGAGTACGGCTTCCAGCGTCCTTACTCCGAGGCCACGGCACAGCTCATCGACGAGGAGACGAAAGCCATGATAGCCGAGCAATACGCCCGTGCGAAGGACATCCTCTCGAAGAATGCGGAAGGCCATGCAGCCCTCGCCCAACTGCTCGTCGAGCGCGAGGTCATCTTTGCCGAAGACGTGGAGCGCATCTTCGGTCCCCGTCCCTGGGCCAGCCGCACAGAAGAGCTGCTGACAGAAGAGGACAA